>PXEK01000013.1 GCA_003564735.1 Cryomorphaceae bacterium | reverse complement strand
GGTTGAACAGGACAACTTTTTATAATTATAATTACTACTAATTTAATGAGGAGTCCGGAGAGACTCATAACTTTCGTTTTTGTTAATGACCTTACCGTTTTTAAACAAGCATGGTCTAATATACATCACCGATGTTTCTCCGGAAATAAGATTTACCGCAACAAAATGGTTTTTGCTAAACTTGAAAAGGAAAAGGGGGCGATAATGTTGACCCCGGTCAAAGCTGTTAAAGGACAAACTCAATGGGAAAAAAGTGGAACAAAGCAGCTGATAAACTTTTTTCAAGAATTGTATCTTCGGTATGTCAATCTATTGAGTTTTTATTCAATTGGTAAATCGAAAAAACAGACTTTCAAAGAGCAGGTAAAGGCAGATCAACTAAAGGACTGCTTGTTCATGTTTTTGGGAAAATGGCCGCCGCTTTTATTCACCTCCGATTTTAGCCCTTGATTCGCTTTATTAATTTGAAGTTTGATTATTGAGTTTTCAAAACCATGAGTGCTTATGAAACCTCAGGTTCATTTAAGGTTATGAATTTACTTTAATGCAGTTAATCGATTTTTGACTTATCGTGTTAACTCACAATTCACGTGAAAGGGTATTGGGGATGTTACGTTTTTGACGCAGCCCGTATTTTTCATCTTCCAATGACTTGGAAATAAAAAAAGCCGCTTGTTTTAGCAAGCGGCTTTTTAGTTTAATCAACTCAAGAAAATCAGTTAATGTAAATATCATCCTGAGCGTTGTTGCTGAACTGATTGTTATTATTTTCAACATCGTAATTTATGCCGTCCAAGTCTCGAATGGCAATACCGTGGCCGTCACTGTCCGTAATCATACTGTTACTGATTTTAAAGAAAGTATCAGCTCTTCGAGTTCCCACGTTGGCTTTTTCACCGTGCGTACCGTGCAAATCGCTACTGCCGCCGTGAGCCAGGTGAACATAGTCTAAATGGTTGTTATTGTTTACGGTGGCGAATACTATTCCTCTCCATTTTTGTCCTGCCGGTATATCCGCTGAAGTGAACCGGATTAAATCGCCCTCGTTTCCCTGAGCATTCAAATAACCGTTTTCTTCAACCGAGATTCTTACATCGTAGGCCATTTCGAAAAAAGCTCCGGCGGTAATGGTTAAAGGCTCTTCAATATCTATATCGTCAGAAATAAAGTAACTAGCCCCGCGGGTTAATTTGCCCCAGGTTGATTCTTCAACAACGTCACCGCCCCTGACTTCAACACCGTCGTGACCGTTTCCTGAAAAGGTTGATGCTTCATCCATTGCATGCACGTTATCGGCGTGAACCAGAATGGCAGAACCTTCATTATTCTCAAAAGTATTATTTTCAAATTCCGGAATATCAGCTTCTTCTTCCACGTAAATTCCGTAGTCACCGCTGTGAGCAAATTCAGAGTGTTTTACGGATAAACGCGCACCTTCATTTACCCCCACATTCACTTCGTGGCGATGAATTGAAGCATTGAGATCGCGACTTCCGGCGTGCTCAATTCTTGTATGCTGCAATAGGTTACGTTGATCAGAGGTGCGAAAAAAGATACCTCTCCATTTGTATCCGGCAGCGGGTTCATGAACTGTGAAGAGCACAGGTTCATTTTCAGAACCTTCAGAACTCAGAAATCCTTCGTCAATTTCCATACGCACATCCTCTAGAACCTCGATGCGCACCCCGGGCTCTATGGTTACTTGCGCCTCTACCGTTACGTCATCGTCCATAATATAGTCGGCCTCATCCGGGTCGTGGGTTTGTCGCTTGAGTACTGTGTTTTCACTGATAGTTCCGTTTAAATACTGAACTTCACCGCTGAGTTGATCATTATCGCCGGGTGGTGTAACATCATCTTCATCGTCACTGCTGCACGCTGTGATGAAAAGAGCTCCTATTACGGTGAAGGTGAATACGTTCATTAATTTTTTCCAATTCTTACTCATAAAAATTTTCAATTTTTGCGTTTAAAGTTTTGATTTGGAGCAAACTTAAAAAAACGTTCGTAGCTGACTTTATAGAAGATGTTTTTAATCGGAAAACGATGTTAAACCTGAATTTTTTGTCATGGCTTTCAATTTCCACTAGGTGCTTTAGTTTGTTGTTTTATAGCAGGGTAGCAAATGGGGTGTGGTTCTGACCAAAAAAAGGAACTTCATGTTAATTCCGCGGTTAAATTCGGAAAAATACATCTTTAGTTCCGATAAACTTTTACTTTTGCAACATTATTGCACCAATAGAAGGATTATGGTTCAAAATAAATTACCCGTTACGGTACTCAGCGGTTTTTTAGGGGCAGGTAAAACCACTCTTCTCAATCACATTTTGCACAACAGAGAGGGACTAAAAGTGGCGGTGATTGTCAATGATATGAGTGAGGTGAATATTGATGCCGACCTGATTAAAAGTGAAAATCAACTCTCGAAAACCGAGGAAAAGTTGGTAGAAATGAGTAACGGCTGTATTTGCTGTACGCTACGTGAGGATTTAATCATTGAAGTGGAGCGTTTGGCCAAGCAGGATAAGTTTGATTATTTGCTGATTGAGAGTACGGGTATTAGTGAACCTATTCCGGTAGCTCAAACTTTTACTTTTGTAAGTGAGGATAATAGCGTTGATTTATCGCGGTTTAGTTACATCGATGCTATGGTAACGGTAGTAGATGCTTTTAATTTTTTCAAGGATTTTGGAAGTGCCGAAAAGCTGGAGCAGCGGAATTTGACGGATATTGAGGGTGATGACCGAACTATCGTGAATTTGCTTACCGATCAAGTGGAGTTTGCCGATATCATTTTGCTTAATAAAATTGACTTGGTGGATGACGAAACACGAAAGTTGCTTCATGCTACTTTGCGTAAACTTAACGCCGGTGCACAAATTATTGAAACTTCGCACTCAAAAGTGCCGCTTAATAAAATTTTGAATACAGGTCTTTTCGATTATGAAAAGGCCGAAGAAAGTGCAGGGTGGGCCGCCGAGCTTGCCAAGGACGAGCACACCCCCGAAACTGAAGAATACGGGATCAGCTCGTTTGTGTATCGCAGCAGGAGACCGTTTGACCCCGATAAGTTTTGGGCGTTTGTGCAAACTAAATTCCCCGAGAGGGTATTACGTAGCAAAGGTTTGTTTTGGCTTTCGTCCCGACCCGCACAAGCTTTGATTTGGAGTCAGGCCGGTGGTTCTCGTCGCGCCGATAGTGCCGGTGTGTGGTGGAGCAGCATGAGTTTTGCCGATAGGTCAAAACACGCCATGTTTGTTGAGAACCAATCTACGATTGAAGAAAATTGGGACACTACTTACGGCGACCGTAAAAACGAAATCGTGTTTATAGGTCAGCACATTTCAGCGGCTGAAATCACGAAGGAGTTAGACGCTTGCCTAAGTACGAAAGAAGAGTTTGAGAAATCCTTGAAAACGGGTGGATTTGAGGATTATTGGCCGGTGCAGATGGCATAGCCAAACAGTACGGAGGAGTTGGTTTTTGAGTTAATAACGGGGGGTGTTTTTTTAGATAGGTTTATCTTACTACCAAGCTTTCCGGTAAAATCAGTTCGTCTAAAAACCAAATGAGCGCCATGTAAAGAGCGATTGCAAATTCCGATCACTTACCTTTTCCCGCAGCGAAATCAAAAAAATCCCCCCGCCTCAATACTCTCTCAAATAAGATTCATCCCTCTTTATCCGCCTCTCCCAAATTCATCCTCAGGGCACTTTTATGTCAATATAGACAACCGATAAATAATTGTATTTTTGCAGACTTATAAGGAGAGGTTGGGGGTGACGAAACCGACTTCAGGCCGGGAACAGACCGACTAATGAAAATCTGAAATCCGTTGAGGTTGAAGGTCGAGTTTGACGGTGCATTTTGACCCGGGCAGTTAAATTCAACACTCTCGTTAAACATTGCGAAGAAAAACGTTTTTATTACACTTGTAACCGGTACATAACGGCAATAAAACACAATGATATTATGAAGCAACCCGAAATATATAAACCCGTAAACAACGTCAGAATTGTAACGGCCGCGAGTTTGTTCGACGGTCACGATGCCGCTATCAACGTAATGCGTCGCATCATTCAAAGTACAGGCTGTGAGGTTATTCACCTCGGTCATGATCGCAGCGTTGATGAGGTGGTGAACTGCGCCATTCAAGAAGATGCACAAGCCATTGCCATGACAAGCTATCAGGGCGGACACATCGAATACTTCAAATACATGTACGACTTGCTGAATGAGCGCAACGCGGGTCACATCAAGATATTCGGCGGGGGCGGCGGCACCATACTGCCCGAGGAAATCGAAGAGCTCCACAAATACGGCATTGAGCGAATTTACCACCCCGATGACGGTCGTAAAATGGGGTTGCAAGGTATGATTAACGACCTGGTGAAACGAGCCGACTTCCCCTTGGGTAAAGAAGTAAACGCCGATATTGAGGCCGTAAAGAAAAAGGACGTTCCGGCACTGGCGCGATTGATATCGGCAGCCGAGAATTTCCCCGAGCGGCATAAATCCATATTCGAAAAGGTGGATAAAATCGCCGAGGAAAGCAGCGTACCCGTTTTGGGAATCACGGGAACCGGCGGAGCAGGTAAATCTTCACTCGTTGATGAATTGGTTCAGCGGTTTTTGCTCGATACGCAGGATAAAACCATGGGAATTATCTCGGTTGATCCCTCGAAACGAAAAACCGGCGGTGCATTGTTGGGGGACAGGATTAGAATGAATGCCATCAACAACAGCCGCATTTACATGCGTTCACTCGCCACACGTCAAAGTAATCTCGCCCTTTCCAAATATGTACAAGAAACCGTGAACCTCTTTAAAGTCGCGGGTTTTGATCTCATTATTTTGGAAACGTCCGGCATCGGTCAAAGCGATACCGAAATTACCGATCACAGTGATGCTTCCCTTTACGTAATGACTCCCGAATTCGGAGCGGCCACACAACTCGAAAAAATCGACATGCTCGATTTTGCCGATATCGTGGCCATTAACAAATTTGACAAGCGAGGAGCGCAGGATGCCCTTCGCGATGTGAAAAAACAATACAAGCGCAACCACGGTCTGTGGGAAGCCAAGGATGAAGATTTACCCGTAATCGGAACCATTGCCTCCCAGTTTAACGATCCCGGCATGAATACCTTGTACCGCAAGTTGATGGATATTATTGCAGAGCGTACCAAGACAGATTTTAAATCTGAATTTGCAGCGGGAACCAAACAGAGTGAAAAAATATTCGTCATACCACCCAAACGCACGCGGTACCTCAGTGAAATTGCTGAAAACAATCGTGCTTACGACGATAAAGCGAGAAAACAAGCCGAGGTAGCCAAAAAGTTGCACGGCCTCTACACCGCAATGGAAACACTATCGGGGTGTAACTTGCCGTTGGGCAACGATGGTGCCGATTGGGAAGAAGAGTTTGAACAAGCCGGTCTCTCCAAGGAAAAGTTGGAGACCCTTAAAATGCTCAAAGCCGAATTCGATTCGTTGAGAATGGACTTCGACCCCTACAATTGGGAAACGATAAAAAACTGGGAAGCCAAAAGGCAACTTTACAAAAACCCCGAATACGTATTCCAAGTGCGCGATAAAGAAATTCGCATTCAAACACATACCGAGTCTTTATCCGGCTCGCAAATCCCAAAAGTGTGCATGCCCAAGTACCAAGCTTGGGGTGATATTTTACGGTGGACGCTTCAGGAAAACGTACCGGGTGAATTCCCTTACACTGCGGGGATTTATCCCTTTAAGCGCGCCGGTGAAGATCCCACGCGAATGTTTGCCGGTGAGGGGAGTCCCGAGCGCACCAACAAGCGTTTTCACTACGTGAGTAAGGGAATGCCCGCAGCCAGATTGTCCACTGCTTTTGATTCGGTGACCCTGTACGGTCATGATCCCGCGCATCGCCCTGATATTTACGGAAAAATCGGTAACTCAGGCGTTTCCATTTGTTGCCTTGACGATGCCAAAAAGCTGTATTCAGGCTTTAACTTGGCGGCTCCCACAACGTCGGTTTCCATGACCATCAACGGTCCGGCGCCCATGCTGTTGGGCTATTTTATGAACGCCGCTATCGATCAACAATGTGAATTGTACATTAAGGAGCACAGACTTGAAAAGGAAGTAAAAGCCAAGATTGATAAAATTTTTAAAGATACCGGTCAGAACCAACCCCAATACGCCGGTGAACTTCCCGAAGGCAACGACGGGCT
>PXEK01000240.1 GCA_003564735.1 Cryomorphaceae bacterium | reverse complement strand
TGGTTTATTTGCGGCTTTGCCTTCAGGAGGTACTTTGATTGAATTACCGCACCCTACAGCACAAATCCAAATAATGCATAACAGCGCTGATGAAGCTGCGGCATCAGTAGATATTTGGATTCAAGGCCCTGTCGGAGAAGTTATCGCCAAGTTAGATGACGTAGAATATCAAACCGCTACAGGTGTACTTGATATTTTAGCCTCGGCATCAAATGACATTGACTTAACCGTAGCTATCGCTCCCGATACAAGTACAACACCTCAGTCTGCAATTTACACACAAGTAGTTACTCCTGAAGCGAACGAAAGTTATGCCGCTGTTGCTGCGGGAATTGTTAGTCCTTCAGGTTATTCTCCGGCAACGCCGTTCAACATCTTTTTGAATACAGGTTTGAGAACAGCGGCTAATAACACAGGCGAAACGGATGTACAAGTATTCCATGGAGCAACAGACGCTCCAACTGTTGATGTTTTCTCACAAACAGGAGGAGTAACGGTAGTAGATGATATATCTTTTGGTGAATTCCAAGGTTACTTAGAAATACCTACAACCGACATTGTACTCTCTGTTCAAGATGAAACAGGCTCGGTTGATGTAAGAACATACGATGTACCACTACAAACCTTAGGGTTGGAAGACCAAGCTATCACAGTACTTGCTTCAGGATTCTTAAACACCAACGAAAATTCTGACGGACAACCATTTGGTTTATTTGCAGTTACTTCTACCGGAGGTGCCTTTGTAGAAATTCCATTGCAAACAGGTGATGTCCAAGTCATTCATAACAGTGCTGATTTAGCAGCAGGAATTGTTGACGTGTACATCGAAGGCCCGGCAGGTGAACCACTTGCTAAAGTTGAAGACTTCGAATTTAGAACAGCCACGCCTTTTGTAACGTTGCCGGCAGGAGTTGATGTGACTATTTTGGTCGCCCCTGAAAACAGTACTTCTTCGGGAGATGCTATTTATGATGTAACTGTTACTCTAGATAATGAAGAAAATTATACAGCCATTGCCAATGGAATAGTAAGTCCTTCAGGTTATACGCCCGGTTCCGGAACTGATGCGGACTTTGATATATTTTTACGTCCCGGAGCCAGAAAAGCTGCAGCCAATAGTGGTGATGCTGATGTTCTCGTGTTCCACGGAGCTACAGATGCACCCGAGGTAAATATCGTAGAAACAGGAGTAGGCGCCGGTATTTTATCAGAAGAACTTGAATATGGAGAGTTTGATGGTTACTTAGAGCTAGCATTGAATGATTACACTATCGAAGTTCAAACCACTTCAGGTGCCGTGGTGGCTTCTTATGAAGCTCCATTAAATTCTTTAGGTTTGGCGGACGCAGCACTCGTTGTGGTAGCTTCAGGTTTCCTAGACCCTTCAGAAAACAATAATGGTGCAGAATTTGGCTTATGGGTTGCAAGCGCTGACGGGGGTGCATTACTAGAATTACCAACTACAGACGTTTCTGTTGCAGAATTGGAAAAATTCAATAATTTCAAGGTTTACCCCAATCCCGCAACTTCTCAAATCAATTTTGAATTTGACGCACAGGATAATGTGGTTCTTGAAATATTCTCTATATCGGGTTCAATGGTCATGAATAAAACGTTGGTAAATGACGTAAATAATGTGAACATTGAGGCTTTACCCGCAGGTTCTTATATTTATAGAGCACGTTCAAACGACAGAGTTGAAACAGGTAAATTTAATGTTGTGAGATAATCACATTCAATTAATGTAAACTTAGAAAAGGCGCTCTAAATAGAGCGCCTTTTTTGTTGAATAATACGAGCAGTTGAGTTCAATAATAAATCGTTTGAATAGTCTTAACTTTGCACTCACTTTAATCAAACCAATACGATTTAAAATGAAGTTTGGAGTAGTTACTTTCCCGGGGTCAAATTGCGACCAAGATATGCTTTATGTACTAAAAGAAAAATTAGGACAGAATGCTGTTAACCTTTGGCACAAAGACAAGGATCTTCAAGGTTGCGATTTTATTATACTACCCGGCGGTTTCTCCTACGGTGATTATCTTCGCTCCGGAGCCATCGCACGTTTTTCACCGATAATGGAAGAGGTCATCAAGTTTGCTCGCAACGGAGGCAAAGTGATGGGAATATGCAACGGCTTCCAAATTTTATGTGAAACAGGATTGCTACCCGGTGCTCTTTTACATAATGAAAGTCGTTTATTCATTTGTAGAAATACATTCATTAAGCCCGCCACGCAAAAGAGTTTAATGACGAAGTTTGCCGATATAAACAAGCCTTACAATATACCTATTGCTCATGCAGAGGGTAAATACTTTATTGATGAGCAGGGGTTGAAAGAGTTGAAAGAAAACAATCAAATTCTTTTCCACTATTGCGATGAAAAAGGCGAAGTTACGCCTGAGGCCAACCCCAACGGTTCTCTAAATAATATCGCGGGCATCCAAAATAAAGCGGGTAACGTTATGGGTATGATGCCTCACCCCGAAAGAGCTTGCGACGATGTGCTATCCAATACGGACGGCGCCGTTTTTTTCGAGTCTATTATCGGAAACCTAACGAAGGTTTAGGTTCTGACCAAAAAAAACTGCGACTCAAACGACGCAGGGAAACTATTACAAAAAGCCCAATTCCAATTTGGCCTCTTCACTCATCATTTCTTGATCCCACGGGGGCTCAAAAGTTATTGTTACCGCAGCTCGATTTACACCCTCAGCCTGCGAAGCTTTATCTTCAACCTCTTTGGGTAATGATTCAGCAACAGGGCAGTTAGGCGATGTTAACGTCATTAAAATTTCAACGTTGGCATCATCTCGAACGTTGATTTCATATATAAGACCCAACTCGTAAATATCAATGGGAATTTCAGGGTCGTAAACCGTTTTCAGCAGTTCTATTATTTCGTTTTCTATCTTTTTCTTATCCATGTGAACTCTCTTTTAATTCTCTTAGCTGATATTGCCTAACTAAAATCCTGACAATTAAACATCGCTCGCTAAGCGGTTGCTTTGGCGTAAGCTTTCATCATTGTTATCATACTTGAAAGTCCGTTCGCTCTATTGGGCGATAAATGCTCCTTCAAACCAATTTTATCGAGCGCATATAAATCAGCCTGTGCAATTTCCTCGGGTTTATGCCCGCTGAGTATCTTAATAAGCAGCCCTACGATGCCACGGGTTATTACCGCATCACTATCTGCTTTAAAAAACAGTTTTTCTCCTTTCATTTCAGGAGCCAACCACACATTGGATTGGCAGCCTTTCACCAAATTAGCCTCTGTTTTGAGCTCTTCTTCAATTTGAGGCACCTCCTTCGAGAACTCAATAATGTGTTCGTACCTGTCCATCCAATCATCGAAGAGCTCAAACTCCTCTACAATTTCGTCTTGTACCTTGTTTATCGAACTCATGACAGCATTTTTTCTGCACGTTTCAAACCTTCAATTAAAGCATCTACCTCCTGTGTAGTATTGTACATACCAAATGATGCCCGTACCGTTCCCGTAATATCAAATCGATTCATTAAGGGCTGAGTACAATGATGACCCGTACGCACGGCTATGCCCAACCGATCCAAGAGTACGCCAACATCGTAAGGGTGAATATCACCCAATAAAAAGCTTACGGCTCCCGTTTTTTCTTTGGCTTGACCTATAATTTTTATATCTGAAAACTCTTCTTGCAATCGGTTTTCACAGTATTCCAAAACCCTGTTTTCATGTTCCGCGGCATCTGTCAAATCTTCCCGCAACATAAAATCGATAGCTGCACCTAAACCTATGCCGCCGGCAATGTTTGGTGTTCCCGCTTCAAATTTATGCGGCAATTCATTGTACGTAGATTTTTCCAACGTCACGGTTTTTATCATTTCACCGCCTCCTTTGTATGGAGGAAGTTCATTCAGCAGCTCCTTCTTCCCATAAAGTATTCCCACCCCCGTGGGGCCATACATTTTATGACCTGAAAACACGTAATAATCACAATCTAAATCGCGCACGTCAATTTTCATGTGCGGAACAGATTGCGCGCCGTCTACCAAAACTTGAGCACCTACACCATGTGCAGACTTTATCATTTCAGCAACGGGATTTATTGTCCCCAACGTATTGGATACATGACTCACGGCAACCAATTTGGTTTTGTCATTCAGGAGGGCCTCGTATTCTTCGAGGATTAACTCTCCTTCGTCACTCACGGGCACAAATTTCAATACCGCCCCTGAACGCTCGCACATCATTTGCCAAGGCACTAAGTTGGAGTGATGCTCCATTCCCGTAACAATTACCTCATCACCCTTTTTTATATGAACCTTATCAAACGTGGCGGCAATCAAATTAATACCGTCCGTCGTTCCGGAGGTAAAAATAATTTCCTCATCATACGCCGCATTAATAAAATCACGTACTTTTTTTCTTGCTTCCTCGTACTTGTTTGTAGCTTCCTGACTCAAAAAGTGTACTCCCCTATGAATATTAGCATGCTCATTCAGGTAGTAATCCCGAACCGTATTTGCTACTATTCTCGGTTTTTGAGATGAGGCTGCACTATCAAAGTACACCAGAGGTTTGTTCTCATAGATAACCCTGTCTAATACGGGAAACTCTGACCTTACGGCCTCAACGTCAAATGTTATATTACTTGTTTTCGCTATCATTGTTATTCAATTCTTCGCTTCGCCGTTCCACCAAATTAGAAATGTAATCGGCAAGAGCATCGTTACTTACATACTCTAACGTCTCGGCGGTAAAAGCGTTCACTAAAATATTGATGGCGTCGGCTTTTGTTAAACCGCGCGCTCGCAGGTAAAACAAAGCTTCCTCATCCAGTTGACCTGTGGTGGAGCCGTGTGAGCATTTCACATCATCAGCATAAATTTCCAATTCAGGTTTAGAGTTGATGACAGCACTGTCATCTAACAGAATGTTTTGGTTTGACTGAAACGCATTTATTTGTTGAGCATCCTTGCGCACAAATACCTTCCCGTTAAAAACACCGGTAGATTTACCGGCCATAATGCCCTTGTAATTCTCATGGCTGTTACACGCGGGTTTAATATGGTCAATTACCGTGTGATTATCGACGTGTTGACGGTCGCCCGTTAGAAAGGCACCGTTTAAACGTGTTTCACAATGCTCACCATTTACCGATACATTGATCTCATTCCTTATGAGCTTACCGCCTGTGGTAAAAGCACCGGATGTAAAGACACTACCGGTACTTTGATAAACATCAGTGCTTTGAATATGATTACTTTCACCGCCGTTTTCTTGTATCAATTGATACTCCACATTGGCGTGTTTACCTAAATATATTTCACTAACGCCGTTAATAAAATTTTCACCCGCACCACCATAAAAGCTGTGCGTCACCCTAATTTGAGCATCATCTTCTGCCACAAATAAATTTCGAGGCGCATGAGTAACACCCTCACCCGTGGTAATATCTATAATGTGAACAGGCCGGTTTACCTTGCTGCCTTTAGGAGCGTAAACCATCACACCCGACTTATGAAAAGCGGTATTCATAGCCGTAAAAATATTACCTTTATGATCGGCAACACTTCCCATCCACTTATCTATAACATCGTAGTGTTCAACTTTAGCCTGAGCCAAAGTAAGAACCTGAACACCTGATGACTTTTCAGTTTCAGATAATTCAACACTGTACGCACCGTTGACAAAAACCAAACAGTCAGCTTCATAACCTTTAATTTGATACTCTTCAATGGAAGCCGGAGCCGTTCCCGGTTTGTGTTCAAAATCTTTTTTCAAAATTCCGGCTACACGGGTGTATTTCCATCGCTCATCCTTAAGCGTGGGGAATTGCAAGTTATGTATTGCGCGATACGCCTCTTCTCTAAGCTGTTGTTGATTCCCTACGGTATCTGCCGCAGGACTTTTCATCAAGCCCGCTAAAAATTTATCCTTTTTATCTATTGTACTCATTATTGCATTTTCTTTTTGGTCAGATCCGAACACACTCTGCAAAACGCAGCGTATTTTCGGTTCCGATTAAAATGAAACTATTGAAAGTAGGTACCCCGACTAAGCCTCCACCCTCTCTTCTTTCAACCAATCGTAGCCCTTTTCTTCGAGCTCAAGCGCCAACTCTTTTGGACCTGTTTTTACAATTTGTCCCTTGTGCAAAACATGAACAAAGTCGGGAACAATGTAATCTAACAAACGCTGATAGTGGGTTATTAGGAGAAATGATTTTTCAGGACTTTTCAATTGATTTACGCCG
>PXEK01000190.1 GCA_003564735.1 Cryomorphaceae bacterium | reverse complement strand
CGGCCAGTGCGTCGAGTGAATTGGTGTCGTTAATCGGCATAATCTTGCTTCGCTTTTCCTCATCGGCCGCATGTAATGAAAGCGCCAGGTTAAACCTCACCCCATCATCACCCAGTCGTTTGATCATTCGGGCAATACCTGCCGTAGATACCGTAATGCGCTTGGGCGACATCCCCAAGCCGTCTTGTGAAGAAATGAGCTCCACACTTTCCATCAAACCCTTATAATTCATGAGCGGCTCACCCATTCCCATGTAAACAATATTAGTGAGAGGGGCGTCGTAAAATTTATTAGCTTGATCGGCAATAAGAGCCACTTGGTCATAAATTTCATGACCCTTGATATTCCGCATACGCTTGAGTTTTCCCGTTGCGCAAAACGCACACGTCAAACTGCAACCTACCTGAGATGATATACAGGCCGTCATTCGTTTGTTGGTTGGAATCAACACCCCCTCAACAACGGGCCCGTCAGGCAATTTGAATGCCGATTTTATGGTCCGGTCTTCACTTATTTGTTCCTCAGCCACCATAACCCGGCCTATTGAGTATCGTTCGGCCAACTTAGCCCTAAGCGGTTTTGACAAATTTGTAACCTCATCAAAACTATGTGCCCGTTCCTTATTCAGCCATTGGAACAACTGTTTGGCTCGAAAAGACTTTTCTCCCATCTCCTCGAAAACAGCCTTTAATTGAGCATATGAAAAGTCTCGTATATCGGGTAAACTTTCTTCTTTTATCACGACGCAAAGGTACGCAAAACTCTCGGGCATGTCGGTGTACCATAATTTGACCTTGAGTAGGAGTGCAAGAAATAGAAGTACAACGGGTATTTTTTTGGTCAGAGCGCCCCTCCGGTTTAACTCGCAACAAGTATTTACCATTATTTTCAGTGGCCGGTTCAGCTATCTAAACTAAGTTGCGAAACAACATTTAACCACAGAATAAATGAATAGGCCAAAATCAACAATGTAAAACTAAAAAGTGTTTTACTTTCGTAGCTTATGAATCCGTTAAGGTTACTTTTATGGCCTGTGGCACTTATCTACTTTTTAGGCGTGTGGTTGCGCAATAAACTATTTGACTTAGGCGTCTTTCACGAACATAGTTTTGACGTATTTACTGTGAGCGTAGGAAACCTATCAACCGGGGGATCAGGAAAAACACCACACGTTATTTATTTCTTGGAGCACTTTAAAAAAGAGTTCAATGTAGCTTGTTTAAGTCGGGGTTACGGACGCAAAACCAACGGTTACCTCCTAGCCGATGAATCAAGCAAGTTTGAAGATATAGGGGATGAGCCGGTTTTAATCAAATCGAAATTCAATGATGTTCCCGTGGTGGTATGTGAAAATAGAGTGAGCGGCATCAGGCAAATGCAAAATGATATACAGGCGTTGGATATAATTGTATTAGATGACGCCTATCAACATCGCAGTGTAAAACCCGAGGGAAACATATTACTCACCGAGTATAGCAGACCTTATGTTGAAGATTACATTTTACCGGTGGGCAACTTGCGCGAGCCGGCAAAAAACAGCGCGAGAGCAGATATAATTATGGTTACCAAGTGCCCCACGGTATTATCTCCCCTAGATCGAAGGGCGCTTATCGATAAATTAAACCCCGGGCCGTACCAAACTATTTATTTCTCATATATGGATTACGGCGCTCTTTCACCTGTTGATGAACTTACGGGGAGTTGCCCGGCCAAAATAGACAAAGCCGTATTGTTTACAGGTATTGCCAACTCTGATCCGCTTTACTATTATTTGCAAGCACGGCGTATTGAGCTCACACACCTCAAATTCCCCGATCATCACACCTTTTCTAAAAATGATGTTGACCGCCTGATCAACGCCTATGAAAGCTTACCGAAAGCCGGTAATAACATCATCATTACCACTGAGAAAGACTTTATGAGAATGAAGAACAACCCGTTGTTTGAATCGGTGTTGAAACTTCCGATGTACATTCAGCCCATCGAGGTGAAGTTCCACGGTGACGATGGCGATAGTCTTAAAAAACAAATAACCGAATATGTTAAACGAAATCGAGTCCACACTAACGTATCTAAAAAAGAAGGTAAAAAAAACACCTGAATATGTGCTTATCTTGGGGTCCGGACTGGGCGGTTTAAGCAAGATTGCACATATCGATGTCGAAATTCCCTACGCCGACATTCCCGATTTCCCGCGAAGTACCGTGGCGGGCCACAGCGGGAAGTTACTCAGCGGCACCCTGCACGGTAAAAATGTTTTGATTTTTCAAGGTAGGTTTCACTACTATGAGGGTTATTCCATGCAACAGGTAGTTTTACCCATTAGAGTGGCGCATTATTTGGGAGCCGATAAACTTATTGTTACCAATGCCGCGGGTGGTATGAATCCCGGATTTGAGGTGGGCGATATAATGCTGATTACCGATCATATCAACCAAATGGGAATCAACCCGCTGATAGGTCCCAATAACAATGATGAAGGTCCGCGCTTCCCCGATTTTAGCCGTGTGTACTGCAAAAAAATGAATAAACGATTTATGGAAATAGCACATGAAGAGTGTGTTCCCCTTAAAACAGGCGTTTATGTGTCGGTCACGGGGCCAACGTTTGAAACACCCGCAGAGTATAAATATTTGAGCATTATAGGCGGTGATGCCGTGGGTATGAGCACAGTACCCGAAGTGATTAAGGCGGTACACTGCGGCATGAAGGTGATGGGATTCTCGGTAATTACCGATATGGGTGTAGGTGAGAATATTGACCCTATCAGCCACGAAGAGGTTCAAAAAATTGCCGTTAAAAGCGGCGAAAAATTGGCCTCTTTATTGGCAAAGTGGTTTGAACGGTTAAACTGATTTTATTTTGTTGCGCGCTTCATGTTCGGTTCTGACCAAAATGAATAGATTTCTACTAAATTTGCATCCGCTTGAGAGTGGTATATACTAAACGAGAACAAAAGGCGAGTAAGCAATATTCAAATGTAGCCTTTTTGATGATGCACGCCAATTAGAATTTAAATGACCTCCGAATAATTTTTAAAACTGAAGAATGGCAAAATTTCACAAGCTTACGGTTAAGAATATAAGACCGGAAACGGATGAATGTGTTTCAATAGCATTTCATGTCCCCGAGGAGTTAAAACCTGAATTTGAATTTACGCAAGGCCAATATGTTACGTTACGCACAGATATTAACGGTGAAGATATTCGCCGTTCGTATTCTATTTGTGCCGCTCCGCATGAAGGTGAGTTGAGGGTGGCGGTCAAAAAGGTGCCCCAAGGCAAATTTTCCACTTTTGCCAATGAGGTACTGGCTGAGGGCGACGAAATGCAGGTGATGACTCCGCAAGGCAGGTTTTTTACCGAGTTAAAAGAAAATCAACAAAAACACTACGTGGCCTTTGCGGCGGGCAGCGGTATAACACCGGTAATGTCGATTATGAAATCGGTATTAAAAGTTGAACCCCAAAGTAACTTCACTTTGTTTTACGGGAATAAAGATGCCCAACATATTATATTTAAAGAGCAAATTGAAGATTTAAAAAACGTTCACATGCAAAGGGTTCGAGTGCACCATGTGTTAAGCAGGGAGAACCCCGGCGCCGATTTATTTCACGGTCGAATTGACGAAGAGAAGTGTAACTCTTTTTGCAACTTACTTCTAAATCCGCAGAATATTGACGAGGTATTTTTATGCGGCCCTGAGCCTATGATTAAAGCAGCCTCAAACGTTTTGGAAGACAAAGGGGTGCCGACCGTCAATATCCACTACGAATTGTTTACCTCCCCCAATCAACCCTCAGCCAAACAGCACGCTACGGCCAAAAAAGGTGCCGAAGTAAAAGGCAGTGTAGAAGAAGGCCGCGTGAAAGTGATTTTAGACGGTGAGGAAACCAACATCACCGTAGGTACGGACGGCGACAATATTTTAGATGCCGCGCTCAAGGCGGGTACGGATGTGCCTTTTGCATGCAAAGGTGCTGTTTGTATGACGTGTAAGGCAAAAGTGCTTAAGGGCGATGTAAAAATGGATAAAAACTACGCTCTTTTAGATGAGGAGGTGAATCAGGGTTATGTACTCACATGCCAGGCACACCCCACCACTGATGAGGTTGTGGTTAGTTTTGACGATTAGTGTTGAGAACGCCAAAGAACAAACGGTATCATTTTTGAATTAGCGGAGTAAAACAAAAGACAAATACCCCGATTTTAGTATTATTGCAAATTGAAACTTAAAGAAACTATGAAAAAACAACTAAAATATTTTGTCCTCCTTTTGGCCGTATCGCTATCGGCCAATGCGCTTACCGCACAGGGAAATGAAAGCGGTTTAAAAAAATTATTCTCAAATTTGTACGAAGGGTATTTGGGCAACTCCTCAAAATCACTAGATGACAATGAATTCAGGCAGTTTTTTACTCCTGATTTTGTGGGTTCGCAAGTAGAAATCGGCATTGAAGGAGCCGTAGATTTTAAACAGTTAGATTTTGAAAAGTTCAAAGAAGCCTACGAGATTTACCGTATTTCATCCGGAGTGGGGATACAGTTCAAAATTAAAAATTACAACAAGGTCGTGATTAAAGGAAAAACGGGAGTGGTAAATATGGATATGGCCTTTGAAATTAAAAAGGATGGCAATACTTTATCAAAGGGTGAGTATACGGTTTCAGCCACTACGGTTTTGGTGAACGACAAAACTTGGAGACTCACTTTTTTAAACAGTGTTTATGTGCAAAGTGAAGTATTCAAAGGCGCTTGTCTTTGTGAGTTATACAAACAAGGTGAGGAGAGTTTCGCCACTTTTTTGACCGTTCCCGACGGCAACCGATACGAAACGCGAACAGACAGGTTCAAAGTTACCGAAAAAGGCAATAAGGTATTTATTGAAATGAACGGCGCAGATCAATATGTCTTAAATACCAAGAAGAGAACGGTTATGTTTGGTGAAAAAGAAATTGCTTCTCAGGTTTCACGTCCCGCTACGGCAATCGCCAATATTTTGAGACATTTGAACAGTGCGAAATGTCAAAACGTAGAAATTAATAATTAATAGTTTTTGACAGGTTGGTCTAATTAAAACATTCAAGAAGCACCGGGGAGTTGACCTTGGTGCTTTCTGTTTTTAGTAGGTGGGAAGGCACAAAGCAAATCCGGTTGAAAAGAGTTTTACGCAGAGACGCTAATGAAGGCCGGCTAAAAATTATCACTGAGAGGTTTACCCCGAGGGCTGAATGCAGGGGAAATTTGTTTGAAAAAATATCTCGTAGAAACTCCCATGAACTCTACCTGATTAAACCCCTACCCCGACAAAGGTTAGAGGTAGGTCAGTTTCCCCATTCATCCGTTAATTTCCATGCCGATTTACAGAACAAAACATAAGTCAAACCGTACTACTACCATCAAAACAATTCAATGAAATTAAAAGGAACGAAATTATACGGCTCGGTAATGCAAAAATGTCCGCGCTGCCATGAGGGAGACCTATTCGAATCTAAGAACCCCTACAATTTCTCAAAGCTTTTTGACATGCCTAAGCACTGCCCCAAGTGCGGACAAAAGTTTTTACTTGAACCCGGCTTTTACTACGGCTCCATGTACGTGAGCTATGCCCTTAGTATTGCCTATTTGGTAGCGGTTTTCGTGGCCATGACGGTTTTGTATCCGGAGTTTTCGGTTACAGAATATTTAATTATTGCCGTGGGTTCCTTGTTTCTCCTCACCACTTACTTTTTTCGTTTATCACGAGCAATATGGATTAACTTTTTCGTGAGCTACGATGCCAATGCCAAAGAAAAGTTTGATCAAGAGAAAAAAGAAGAGTCTAAAAAAGGCTGATTTTCACACGACCTTCAACACACCCTCTCTCACATTCAAAGGACGTTTAATACTTGGCCGGATGATCGGGCAACGCGGTTTCTTTAATGAAAGTACGTATATGCTCATTGGCCGCTTTTAAATCTTCACTGCGCAAATACATCATGTGCCCGCTTTCGTAGCCATGAAAACGCATTCGGTTCTTTAGCTTACCGCTCGGGTCTAACTGATTCATAGTGTATTTTGAGGCAAAGTAAGTGGTTGCACCATCATAGTAACCCGCTTGAAACATGATGTTTAAAAACGGGTTTTCAGCCATCGCCTTTCTCAAATTCTCCCGAGTATTGTTGTTGCGCCTGTCCCACGGGTGCACATCACCAAACATGTTGTACGTTACATCGGTAGTAAAGCCCAGCTCCTCACGCATATAATAATTGATGGCGGGCGTAAAACT
>PXEK01000158.1 GCA_003564735.1 Cryomorphaceae bacterium | reverse complement strand
CATTTTCATAACTTTCATACCTCATTCCTGCTCTAAAGTTGCCTTGGGTGTAGTTCAAATTCATAAAGCCGTTAAAAAGGAAGTCCTCAGGAACCTCAGGTGTTCCAATGGTGGGGTCATCAATATAATACTGGCCTAATGCTTCAAAATTCCCTGTGAGTCTGCCTTTTTCCGCGTCGCCGGATTGTTGCGAGAAAACTTGGGGCAGGGTTAGCATTACCAAGCCCTTGGCTACTAAAAGAAGTTTGATCCTGTGATATATGTGTTTGTTGAAAAACAAAGCCGATTAAAAGGTTTTGGATTGCAAGGACGCTATCCGGTAATTGAAACCCGGGTCATTCATGGATCCGAAAGTACTTATTAATGTCATGTACTGATGCATTTTTAATCAATGTTCGTCATCTATAGATTCTCCGGCTGCTAAAGGCAGTAGTAGCCTGTAGAGTTCATCTTCATCTCCCGGAGAGTAGGCATTGTGTTGCCAAACCACCTTACCGTCTTTATCCAAAAGAAAAGTATGAGGGACATTATTCACGTTCATGGCACGCTTAAAGTCGTGGTTTTCGTCGAGTAAAACCAAGTATTCCCAATCTTGGCCGTAAGCGTAGGTGGGTACTTTATTCACATTACGGGAATCATCGATGGAAACGGCTACCAACTTTACTCCGGTTTCAATTTGCCACTCGGTGTAAACTTCTTGTATGTTGCTCAATTCCCTTTTGCACGGGCTGCACCAAGTAGCCCAGAACGAGATAATCATGGGGCCGCCTTCTTCGTTTTGGATGACGTCACGCGTCATTACATTCTCGAAATCGATATTTTTAATTTCTACGTTGGGAATCGGGCCTCCTTTTACTTGGGCTTGAAAAAATAGCGGCGCAAAAAGAATGACGGGTAGTACTAATAATAATTTTTTCATTTTTCTTGTTTTTTAAATGCACTCAAAGCCTCTTAAGAACACAAAGTACAAATGTAAAGTTATTCGCTGAATTTGTTAAATCATTTATTCAAAGATTATACCGCAATATAAACGGAAGGTATTTTGTGATGGGTTGGGATATAAAAAAAGCCCGCAGTACGTACTGCGGGCTTTGATAATATAATAAAAGGGTTACTTTTTAATTACTAATGGTTTTACGACTCTTGAATTATTGGAGCTAATAGCCACGTGGTAAAAACCCGAAACCAAATTACCCGTTTGCAATTCAATTTGGTTAGTACCGCCTTGAACCGTATAATCAGGCAATGTCATTACCTCAGCACCTACCGCGTCGTAAACGCGAATAGAAACAGATTGACTCGCCTCAGAGTCAATACGCAAAAACGCATTGTGATTTGTGGGGTTCGGGTATAGGGTGATAGAGTTGGTGTTGTCTAAGTTTGAAACAGACTGGTCTGTCTTCTTCACGCCTTGTACCGCTTGAAATACCTCATTAGTTTGTGGGTGTTGTACCCATGCGATAACATAGATATCATCGAAATTTTCTACTGAATGCTCGGTGCCATGATTTATGGGGTCATTCGCATTGTTTGGTAAACGATAATTTCCCTGAAAAGTAAAAGATTCATCTAACGAATAAGGAGCAGTTTCAGTAATGCTGATGGTACGGCCTGATTGATCGGGCATCATTTTTTTCATTACTTGCTCAAATTCAGTTTCTCCGTTACTCTTTACATTATCAAAGGTAATTTCTTCTACAATGGCTACATGAAGCAATACATTATTAAAGTCTTCAAGTGCTTCGATATTTAATTCGTAGCTAATGGTTTGCGCATCTTCATCGAATTCATATTGCAATTCCATATCTAAAAACGAAGGAACAGCTCTGGCGTCCTCATGCAATTGAGCAGTAAAGGACGCTGCATTTTGATCCCATCCACCATCAATCATCATTCGAGGAATACTATTAATGCTGTAAAAGTTACGTCTTGCCACAGATTCGTCAGTCGAATAAGGATCACCGGTACCGGGGAAGTTTTGTTGATATTTAATGGCCACAAACTCCCCTTTTCTTGAATCGGTTATTCCGTGGAAGTTTTCATTACCCGGGCGACATGGACCGCATGTAGAAGAGGTGAATATTTCATATAAAGGTTTGCGTTCAACAAAGTCATCAACTACTTGTACGGTAATTGTATCTCTAGCGCTGTTGGGATCTTCGTCAGCAACGCCATTGGGGTTTTCTGTGTACACAACAATTTCGTAAGAACCCGGCTGTGTTGGATTCCACTGTGTTGGGTGAACAAAGTTTTCAGAGGAGTATGGTTCCAGATTTCTACCTGAAATAGTTTCTGTTACCGGCGTCCCTCCATTTACTGTATATGAAAGATCATAAGAGGTCAATGTATTCGCGCCGATATTTCGTAATTCTCCCGAAATATCAAACGGGGCATTGCCAAGTACTAAGAAAGGATCTATGTCAATGCTTCTCAATTCAATATTATCGTCTGCACCTTCAGTAATAAGGATGTCATCAATCATCCAAAAATAGTATCCCGAACCATTAGGGCTCGTTTCTGTTTGTCCGTCAAAAATAAAGCGAACCTTAACATCAGAATTATTCATAATACCAAGAGGCAGGAAAGCACCCACTCGAATTCCGTTTGGAGTACTGGCATTTGCGGGGAACGTACTGCCAAAAACAGTAATTCTGTCTCCCCAAGTTGAACCGCCGTCTGTCGAAAACTCTAAATGAGTGGTGCCTCGAAACCTACGGAAGAAATTATTAAAGCTGATTCGTGCCGAGTTTATACCCGTTAAGTTCATAGATGGAGACTCAATAATTCCAATATGGGGCGTTGGCGATACACCACCACCCATGTTGTTATCGTTACCACCATTATCTAACCAGTCAGAATCAAAAATGAGAAAACCATTCGTTGGAGTAATTGAGTTTATAGCGTTTTGCGGGGCGCCACCGGAAAATGCACCTCTCGATCCAAAGTTCGCATTGGGTAGCGTGTTGGGTCCGCGATATTCCCAATCCGCATCATTTGCCCCCGTATTCGTCCAAGCTCCATTACCGGGGTCACCATTAAAGCCATCTCCAAATGATTCATAGAGAATGGTATCACCCAACGCCTTGGTTGAATTGCCACTTCCGCCGCCACGAGTAAACGGATTACTCAAAGCATTTTCAGGTATAAAAATAGTTGAAGAAGGTGCATCAGCGGTTTGAAGCTGATGGTTTGAGGAGGCCTCACTGCTCACCTGAGCCATTAAGGAGGCAGACAAACACATGCACGCTGCTGTTGTAAAAGTTCTTTTCATATTCGATTTATTTTGTACATTTGAGCGCTAAAGTAAAATATTGTTTTTAACGAGCACGTACTTTCTTCACATATTTTTTTTGATAAACTAAGATTTAAACTATGATTAAAAAAACATTACCTTTAATTTTTGTATTTGTACTTTTTCTTGCGTCGAATTTGAAAGCACAATCTCTTTTTGTAGGCAGTGACACCGCCTTTCTTGATCCCGGCAACAACGACTACATAAACGCTTACATACCCATTCAAAATCAATCGGGTAACCCATTGGATATTGAGTGGAATGTAATTGAAAATACTTTGAACCCCGATTGGATGCTTCAATTTTGCGATTTTGAATTTTGTTACACTAATGATTTTGAGCCGCTCAAAACCAATAGCAGCGGAACTTTAGTTGATGACTATGACGATGATTGGTACTTGGGTGTAGCCTTAGCAGGAAATCCTGCAGATTCGGCAATGTGGGTAGTAGAGATAACAAACCTTACTGACGGTGTGAAGGATACTATGGTTTGGGTGGTTACAGATCGTGATCCTGTATCGGTGAATCAGAAAACAAAACATAGCATCAACATCTCCCTTTACCCCAACCCGGCATCAAACCTCATTCAAGTAAGCAACCCCGAAAACCGTTCTTTACAATACAGAGTTTTAGACGTTTCGGGAAAAGAATTGACCTCAGGCCGGGTATCTCGTGATCAAGAGCCCGTGAATGTTGAAGCTCTTTCTTCAGGGTTGTACTTTTTTAGTGTTACTGATGAACAAACGGGCAGTCAACAGCTTTTGAAGTTTATTAAAAGGTAAATTTTTTGTTCGATAAAACTAGATGAAAAGCCCGCGTGAAAACGCGGGCTTTTTTATGTTTTAAAATGAGTGTTGGGTTGGAACATAAATAAGGTAAACTAGAAAACATATTAGAATGTAAAAGTTGACCTACCCAACAGCGGAGATGCCACACCCTTACAAGTTATTCATCAACTCTTTTTCAAAAGTGACCATGCCTTTCACCGCCGGCTCTTTGATAAGCTGAATGTGCATGCCCAATCCCGCAGGAACCTCTGCTTTAGGGTCAATATAGTATAAAATACAGTTTGGGGGAGCCTCATGAATAAGTCCGGCCGCGGGATATACTTGTAACGATGTTCCCACAATCACCAAAACATCCGCGGTTTGAATAACCCGTGCGGCATCTTCCAAGGCAGGCACAGCTTCACCAAACCATACCACGTGGGGTCTTAATTGCGAACCGTCGGGTGACTGGTCGCCTAAATTAATGCCCTTACCATGTAAATCGACTAATGAATCGGGTATGACTGAGCTGCGGCCCTTGTCTAACTCCCCATGCAGGTGCAATACATTTTTGCACCCCGCCCTTTCATGCAGGTTGTCAATATTTTGCGTAACCACCACAACGTTAAATTTATCTTGTAAAGCAGCTATTTTTTTATGCGCATTATTGGGTTCAACCTCGTACATTTGGCGTCGCCTTTGGTTGTAAAACCGTAAAACCGTCTCGGGGTCACGTTCAAAAGCCTCAGGTGTTGCCACCTCGTAAATACTGTGGTTTTCCCAAAGTCCGTCCGCATCACGAAAGGTTTTTATGCCACTTTCGGCGCTTATTCCCGCACCGGTGAAAAATACAATGTTCATCGTTTTTGCAATTAGGTTCTTCAAAAATAGTGATTTTGGTCAGAACCGAAACCAACCTCTGCAAAAACAATGTGCATTTTGCAGAAGTAACAATCGGTTCTGACCGAAAAAATAATAATTGAAATGCCGGCCTTACTGCGTATTTTAAAATCAAACAAAAAATATATGTACTGCTTGGTGGTACTTTCATACTTTTACCGCCAATTTTCGAATATATTTTTATGGTAAAAATAAGAAAGCAAGAAGCACTAGATTATCACTCAAAAGGCAAACCCGGTAAAATCGAAGTTATACCTTCTAAACCGTATAGCTCGCAGCGCGATTTATCCTTGGCTTATTCACCGGGGGTGGCAGAACCGTGTAAAGAAATTCTCAAAAACCCCGAAGATGTTTATAAATACACCGCTAAGGGGAATCTGGTTGCGGTAATTAGCAACGGTACGGCGGTTTTGGGTCTCGGCGATATGGGCCCCGAAGCCTCAAAACCCGTAATGGAGGGTAAGGGCTTGTTGTTTAAAATTTTTGCTGATATTGATGTTTTTGATATTGAAGTAGATGCCACAGACCCCGAGGAATTTGTAAGAACCGTGAAAAATATAGCTCCCACTTTTGGCGGCATTAACCTGGAAGATATCAAGGCTCCCGAGGCATTTGAAATTGAACGCCGACTTAAAGAGGAGTTGAACATCCCGGTGATGCACGACGACCAGCACGGCACTGCGATTATTTCGGGTGCCGCTTTGCTCAATGCTCTTGAATTGGCAGGTAAAAAAATTCAAGAGGTAAAGGTTGTTGTGAATGGTGCGGGTGCATCTGCCAACTCTTGCATTAAGTTATATCACAGTTTGGGTGTAAAACCCGAAAATATTATAGTTTGCGATAGTAAAGGTGTAATTAATACGCGACGTGAAAATTTGAGCGAAAGTAAAAAGCCCTTGGCAAGAGATACGCCTCACAATACTTTGCGTGAGGCTATTGCCGGAGCCGATATGTTTTTGGGACTTTCAACCGGTGATGTTGCCGATGCGGATATGATAAAATCAATGGCCGATAATCCTATTGTTTTTGCATTGGCAAATCCCATTCCCGAAATATCTTACAGCAAAGCCACCGCTGCCCGTAAAGACGTAATTATGGCCACAGGGCGCAGTGATAATCCCAATCAAGTTAATAATGTGTTGGGTTTCCCATTTATTTTTAGGGGAGCACTGGATGTAAGGGCTACTTCAATTAATGAGGAGATGAAATTAGCCGCTGTTCACGCACTGGCAAATTTGGCTAAAGAGCCTGTACCGGATGAGGTGAATGAG
>PXEK01000300.1 GCA_003564735.1 Cryomorphaceae bacterium | reverse complement strand
TTGCTCGGTGCCGTTCATGCTCAATGTAAACACGGCCGTTCCGTCATCGCCAAAAGAAACCAGTTTACCCGTCATTTCAGATGTTTCATCAAGCGTACCAAAAAAGAACTCCCGGATTTTATGGTCTCTTCCTTCGTCATTTGAATTGATTGAGTTGATCGGAATGGTAAAAGCGGCATTGGCAAAAACTCCTTCGGGTGTTTCGGCAGATTCTGTGCCTGTGATTTCGATGTTCTCGAAAACACCGGAAACGCCTACTTTTTCGGTGAATTTGTATGCCGTCCAACCCACTTCAGCGTCACCTGCCTCATAACTGAATTTTCCGCTTTTATCCTCTGTACTTTGTTCTGTTTTTTCTTGTGCTTGTTCTTGGCTCGCCGGTGTAGAGTCACAACTGTATATACCCGCGACAAACATTAAACTCAATGCATAAACACTTATTTTCTTCATATCATTTCAATTTTAATTATTACTATAACACACCATTAACAATACTGTTTTATTTTTTTAGTCCTATTTCGGCCAATCTTTCGTTGAGGTACTCGCCCGCCGTGATGTCATCAAATCGTTTCGGGTTTTCGGCGGTTATGCAACTCTCCAAGCAATTCAATTTCATATCACTGCGCGGATGCAGGAAAAACGGAATGGAATATCGCGATGTTCCCCAAAGTTCTTTTGGCGGATTGATTACCCTGTGAGTCGTACTTTTCAGTTTTTTATTGGTGACGCGCTGCAACATATCGCCCACATTAACCACGATACGGCCCGGTAGTGCGGTAACACTCACCCACTCATTTTTTTTGTTCAGAACCTGCAAACCGTCTGCACTGGCTCCGATCAATAACGTAATCAAATTGATGTCTTCATGTTCTCCCGCACGCACTGCGTCTTTGGGCTCTTCGGTAATGGGCGGGTAATGTATGGGGCGCAAAATACTGTTGCCGTTGTGAATTTTATCGTCAAACCATTCTTCGTTCAGGTGTAAACTCAGCGCAATGGCTCTGAGCATAATTTTGCCTGTATTTTCTAAACTTTGATAAGCTTTTTTGCCCACCATGTTGAAACGCGGAATTTCTTCAACATATAAATTCTCGGGATATTCATCACTTATGGGGTCGTTATCTTCAACGTATTGCCCAAAATGCCAAAACTCCTTTAAATCGCCGGCACTTCGGTTTTTCGCGTGCTCACGACCAAAGGATACATAACCGCGCTGACCCGCTAATTCTTTGGGTTCGTATTTCTCTTTGACATCTCGAGGTAATTCGAAAAAGCACTTCACTTGTTCGTATAAGTCTTCAATAAGCTCATCATCAATGCCGTGGTTTTTTACGGCAACGAAGCCTATATTCTCGTAAGCCTCACTTAATTTTTTTACAAAATTTCTCTTTTTCTCTTCATCGCCTGAGGTAAAGTCAGACAAATCAACATCCGGAATTCCCTGTGTATGTTCGCTCATTTTCGTTTTTGATATGATAGGCAAATATAAGCATTCCCTTGAAAGTGGGAGTTAGGTTGAGAGGTTCGCATTTTACTTTACTAAGCGTAATTAATCCGTTAAAAAGTCGTCATCCAGCTTGGGTTCACTTTTTTTCATCAGCGAATCGGGGCTTAGCATCAGCTTTTCATAATAATGGTCAGAGCCGAAAAGGTCCCGGTCAAAAGAAAGCAGATAGGTTTGTTGTTCGGGAAAGCTCATTACATTTTTAAAGCACACGGCGTGTTTCTCCAGCGTGGGGAACAGATATCGAGGAGTAGAGCCGTACCCCAAATTATCCAGTACCACATGGGTTGCGCCAATGTCCATAAAAAAGTTCATTTGAAGGGTGTCGTTTTCCGTATTCTTAAAATTGGAGGCTTGCCGTTGGGAGTGAACGTAAAACAAATGGGGCTTACGAGCTATGAACATCGCACTCTCATCAGTAGTGCGTTTGGCCTCTTTGGCAATGGCAAAATATTTTTTCCAGTTGGGAGGATAATCGGTTTGTGCCTTCACCCTTTCTTGATTGAGCGCTATAATGCCCAACAAGGCAAAAAGGAATACGGGGAATACCCCGGCCGGTTTTTTCGGAGAGAATTTATGTTCGTATTTTTCTGTTAGTTCGAGAAGTCCCGCAAGAAAAAGAAAAATAAACAGCGGTGAAGCGTGAACGATAAAGCGCGGACCGGTCCATACATCGGGCCAGAGCAAAATCACCAAAAGGGTAAAGCCTAAAAAGGGGAGAATCAATTTTTTGTAGCCGTGCATAAGTCTCAATCCGCGATAAATAAAATACAATACCGCTATACCGCCTATTACATCAAGGAAAAGGAAGTCTCCAAGCCATTTATTACTGAGGGGAAAGGAAACGGATTGAATTACCCCAAATCCGTAGTTAAAGGCATTGGTGGAAACGCGTTCAAAAAAATCGCCCGGAGCCGCCATACCTTTATCGGGTTGGTAGGGGTTTACCATCAAGAGTTGGTTGAGGTAGTTAGAGCCGCCGGTAGATTGAAGTAAATACGGGGCAATCCCCGCGAGTAATAAGCCTCCCGTAATTACGGCCTCTTTGATATGCCGTTGCCAAAGTAAAAAGAGAGGGAGTGTTCCCAAAATAATGAAACCTAACGTTTTAACGTAAAAGCCTAAAATTGCGGCAGCACAGGCGATATAGAAAAAAACATTTCTGAATACGGGCTGTTTTCGTTCACTTACCAGCATTATGGAATACAGAGAGACTGTAGAAAGGAATAAAAAGAGGACTTCACTCATAATGATGGTACTGAAACGCATGAGTAGCGGACTAATAAACATGGCCATAACAGCCACGAAAGCCAAATTTTTGCGGGGTATGAGTTTTTGGAAAAGTTCAAACCACATGAGTCCGGTAATCAGTAAAAGAAGGCCGTTGGTGATTTTTAAGGCGATAGGGGAGGAGAGTCCAACGGTTTTAAGGGCGGCTATAAAAGCGGGATATCCTATAGGGAAGTGAGTTTCGGGCGGAGTCCCCGGCAGGGCGGGGTTGACATATCCCATACCTTGACTCAGCGCCGTTCCTAAGTTGTAATAGGCTGCATTATCACCGTTTACGTCCCACTTGCTGTCAAACACCATGAAGTAGCACATCACAAATACCAACACTAATGCAGCGCGGTACGGAATGTAAGAAACAATAAAGTCTAGTTCATTAAACTCTTTTGTACTCATGTGAAATAATTTCCCGCAAAATAAAGAAAGTTTGTCGGGTCAGCCGCATGAAACCGGCAATTTGGCTTTGAAGTGGAATAAAGAGTAAATTTTAGTACAACTCTTTTTACTTTTACGCGGCTACAGTTATTAATTGGTTAATTGCCAGTAAATATAAAACATAATGAATCAAACCTAAAAACAATGAATAAAGAAAGCCTTCAACTATTTTCAGTTCGAAATTGTTTTTTTGCATATGATTAGTACAATATTGGGAGAATTAAAAGAAGAAGTCAAATTTGGATACTTGAAAAAGGGACATCCGTTCCGGTATCCCGTTATGGCGAGTGTAAATGATGGATTCCCAAAACAGCGAACCGTTGTATTGCGCGGGACTACCGCAGACTTTGACTTATATTTTTACACCGACATGCGAAGTGGCAAAATTGCCGATTTCAATAAAAATCCGAGAACGAGTCTTTTATTTTACCATCCTAAAAAACTCCTTCAAATTACTATTTCAGGTGTGGTGACGCAGATTGTTGACGGTTCTGACCATAAAGAACATTGGCAAAGAGTGCAGGGAAATTCGAGAAAGGATTTTACTACTGCAAACGCACCCGGTACACGCATTTCAAACCCTGATGAGGTAGAGTATAGGAATAATGACCCGCATTTTTGTTTGCTCAAAGTAACGCCTGACCGAATGGAGTACTTGCGGTTGAAGCGGCCCAACCATATTCGGGCACTTTTTGAACACAATGGCGAATGGAAGGGTTCATTTTTGACGCCTTAGTTGCCGCTTGATACGACGAATTCAACGTAGTGCAGGAAAACAAAAAACCCGATGACAGCGCTGTCACCGGGTTCGTTTTTTAAAGATTGAGCTTATTTACACCAACATCATTACCGGGTTTTCCAGCATGCTTTTGAAGGTGTTCAAAAACTCGGCTCCTTTTACGCCGTCCACCACTCGGTGGTCACATGAAAGTGTTACCTTCATTGTATTTCCGGGCACCACTTCACCGTTTTTCACCACGGGTTTTTGGTTGATGCCGCCAACGGCCAGAATGCACGAGTCGGGCGGATTAATAATAGCCGTAAACTCTTCAATGCCAAACATTCCTAAATTAGAAATGGTGAAGGTGTTACCTTCCCAATCAGAAGGTTGCAACTTTTTATCTCGCGCTTTCGCGGCAAAATCTCTAACGTCAGATGAAATTTGGCTCAGTCCTTTTTGATTTGCGAAGCGCACCACGGGAACCAACAGGCCTTCATCAACCGCAACGGCCACACCAACGTGAACATGGTCGTTAAATCGAATGGTATCCCCTTGCCATGAGGCGTTAACATAAGGGTGTTTGGTAAGCGCGACAGATGCGGCTTTAACCACAAAATCGTTGAAAGAAACCTTGATGTCATCGTGTTTATTCAGTTCTTTTCGAGCCGCAATCAGCGGATCCATATCAATTTCAACCGTGAGATAGAAATGTGGTGCAGTAAACTTGCTTTCGCTAAGGCGCTTGGCAATTGTTTTACGCATTTGCGTCACATTTTCTTCGCGGTAGCTCTCTTCTCCTAAGGCAGCTGCCGATTGAGCGCTTGAAGAACTTTGCGGTTTAAATTCGTCAATATCGCGTTTTACAATTCGGCCGCCTTCGCCGGATCCTTCCACATCCTCTAGGTTGATGCCTTTGTCTTCAGCTAGCTTTTTAGCTAAGGGAGAAGCTTTTATACGTCCCGATGAGGTTTTTGGCGTTTCTTTTTTCTCTTCAGGTTTTTTAGCCGGCTGTGGAGCTGCTTTTTGTTTTTCGTCTTTTTGGTCAGAACCTTTCGATTCCTCTGCTTTAGAAGATTCTTCTTCACTTGAAGAATCTTCAACGCCACCGCCGGCCTCTTCTTGTTCCAGTATTTCGGAAATATCCTCGCCTTCTTCACCCAAAATGGCCAAGATGGCATTTACGGGAGCAGACTCACCTTCCTGAACGCCGATATGAAGAAGAGTACCTTCATCAAAAGATTCAAAGTCCATGGTGGCTTTATCGGTTTCTATTTCGGCAAGTACTTCTCCCGATTCTACTTTATCACCAACCTTTTTATTCCATGCCGCTACAACACCCTCTTCCATGGTGTCGCTTAGCTTGGGCATTCTAACTACTTCTGCCATAATAGCTTATTTTTCTTATGCATTAAATTTATTGTCGCGTATGTAAGGGTAGTCCTCTTGAACATAAACATCTTCATAAAGTTCTTCAGGAGCCGGAGCTTCAGATTCCTCAGCAAACTTTACGCTTTCTGCCACAACTTCCTTCACCTCTTTTTCGTACTCCTTAATTTCGTCTTCACTCATGTACTTGTTCTTCTTGATCGTATCCAAAACTCGAGTGATGGGGTCTTGATTTTTGTAATCTTCAAGCTCTTCTTTTGTGCGGTATTTTCCGGGGTCGGACATTGAGTGCCCTTTGTAGCGGTAGGTTCTAATTTCAATGAGCATAGGGCCTTTTCCGTCTCTACAATGTTTTGCGGCCTTTTTGATGCCCTCGTGAACGTCTTCAACATTCATCCCGTTTATGGCTTCAGCGGGCATTTCGTAAGATGCACCCAATTTGGTTAAATCGGTAACATTAGAGCTGCGTTCAACTGATGTACCCATGGCGTAATTGTTATTTTCAATGATGAACACCACGGGGAGTTTCCACAACATCGCCATGTTGAAAGTTTCGTGAAGTGCACCTTGCCTAACGGCACCATCCCCCATGGAGCAATAAACTACGTTTTTTGTGCCGTTGTATTTCTCGGCGAATGCGATTCCCGCACCCATGGGGATTTGAGCACCAACAATGCCGTGGCCTCCCATTAGGTTCACGTCTTTGTGGAACATGTGCATAGAACCGCCCTTTCCTTTTGACATTCCGGTTTTTTTACCGTAAAGTTCTGCCATCATGTATTTGGGGTGAATGCCCAACGCAATCGGATGGGCGTGGTCTCTGTATGCTGTAATGTGTTTGTCTTCTTTTTCACAAGCTGAGGCGGTACCGGCAACAACGGCTTCTTGACCAATGTACAGGTGGCAAAAGCCTCCGAATTTTTGTTGCACGTATAACTGCCCCGTCTTTTCTTCTATCTTTCTCATTAAGAGCA
>PXEK01000129.1 GCA_003564735.1 Cryomorphaceae bacterium | reverse complement strand
TCCAAAGGTGGGTTTGTAAATCGTTTGTGTTTGTCCGTCGATTGTTCGGTATTGAATGGGTTTTCCTTTAAAGTTACTCCAAGCTTTGTAGGCACTTACGTGGTTACTTTTGGAACTCCACATTCTAGGGAACAAGATATCAAACTCAGATGCATAGTTGGGAATAGAACCCTTTTTATCGTCGGCTATTTCATAACGCCCGGTTTCCGGGTCAGGGTAATATACGGGAGAACCGTCCAAGTAGGGCTTGCGGTTATCCAGCGGGGAGTTGAAAGAGTGACCTTTTACCAAGGGAGAATCACCGTATTGTTCTCGTTTGAGATATGACAGTAAATTCACCATGTTCTCGGGGTTGTTTTGGTCGATTGTCGGACTAGCATTTGACCGAATCAATATCATTCCAAAACTGGTATAGCCGATAAGTAAAACGGTAAAACTCAATAAAGCCGTGTTGGCCAATACTTGATTTCGTTTTTGGGTGTACATGAGTCCGTAGGTAAGCGCACCTATCACTAAAAGACCGAAAACAATTGAGCCCGTATGGAAAGGCATACCGAAGGAGTTGGTAAATAACAACTCAAATTTCGCGGATATATTTACTATTTGCGGTATTAGAATGATTTGTACAAAGCCCAAGATAAAGACCGAAAGAACGAAGGCAATAGCGCTTCCTTTTAGAGTTGGGGTGTACCGTTTAAAATAGTACACGAAAACGATAGCAGGGATGGCAAGTAGGTTGAGCAGGTGGACACCTATGGAGAGCCCGATAACAAACCAAATAAATACAAGCCATTTTGTGGAGTGGGGTTGATCTGCAACAGACTCCCACTTGAGTATTCCCCAAAATACAAGGGCGGTACAAAAAGATGACATGGCATAAACCTCACCCTCAACTGCACTGAACCAAAACGTATCGCTAAAAGTGAACGCTAAGGCACCCACCATAGCACTACCTAAAACGGCGATGGCATTTGCGCCTGTTAATTCCTCACCGGGAATAAACTTTTTAGCTAAGTAAGTGCCTGACCAAAACATGAATAAAATACAAAGAGCACTGGAAAGGGCACTCATCAGGTTTATGGCCATAGCCACGTACTCCGTGCTCACAAATAGAGAAAAGAGACGGCCCAGCATCATAAAAGTAGGAGCCCCGGGGGGGTGACCAACCAATAGTTTGTAGGAGGTTGCAATGTATTCGCCGCAATCCCAAAAACTTGTAGTGGGTTCGATGGTGAGGGCGTATGTTATAAATGCAACGGCAAAAGCTACCCAGCCGCCAATGTTATTTAAGGTTTGGAATTTCATAATCTCTCTTTGGTATTCGTTTTTTGTTGGTTTCAAAAAAGGGCTCAAAGTAAATGAAAATAGGGCGAATAAGGAGTGATGATTTCATATTAATTTTAGAAGCCCCGCAATAGTGGGGGTGCTTTGGGTGATTTTTCATGGGTATTTGCTGCTTGGGGAGTGGCTGACTTCGCTCGTTTTCAAAGGTGAGTGAAGTGTTATTGCTTTTTTGCTTCCTCCCAAAAAATATCCATTTGTTCCAATGTCATATCGCTTAATTCCTGATTATTTTCAGCAGCTCGTTTTTCAATGTGTTGAAAGCGCGAAATGAACTTTTTGTTGGTGCGTTCCAGCGCGTCCTCAGGGTTTACGCCGATGAACCTGGCGTAGTTGATCAGCGAGAACAGAACATCGCCCAGTTCATTTTCAACGGCTTCAGCTTCGCTGTTGTTTTCCAGCTCATTATGGAGTTCGTGGAGTTCTTCATTTACTTTTTCCCAAACTTGTTTTTTGTTTTTCCAGTCAAATCCGGCGCCTCGCGCTTTTTCTTGAATTCGTGTGGCTTTCACCATGGCAGGTAGCGATTTTGGTACGCCTTGTAGAACTGACTTTTTACCTTCTTTGAGTTTTAATTTTTCCCAATTTGCTTTTACTTCTTCTTCGGTTTTGGCATTGGAGTCGCCGTAAATATGTGGGTGGCGATGAACCAGTTTATCACATATTCCATGCAATACATCCGTTATATTAAATGCTTTTTTTTCGCTTCCAATTTTTGCGTAAAACACCATGTGCAGCATGAGATCACCTATTTCTCCCTTGAGTTCATCAAGGTTCTTTTCCAAAATGGCATCACTCAACTCGTAAACTTCCTCAATGGTGAGGTAGCGAAGGCTTTCAAGGGTTTGTTTTTTGTCCCAGGGGCATTGGGCGCGTAAATCGTCCATGATGTTTAGCAATCTGCCAAAAGCTTCTTTTTCGTTAGTAAAGTCTTTCATGGTGCAAAGATAAATAGAGTAACTTTGTGGTTGCAGAGGGGAGTGTAAACAGAGCAAGAGAACTTTTGCCATAGAATATTTTGTAGTCTTTCTTCATTTAAAGGCCAACCGGAAGAATAAAGGAGTGTAGATTTATTTGAATGAGTGGTGGGATTGGTTCTGACCAAGAAAAAAAGCACGCAGGCAACCTTTTTGGAAAAAATGCGTCAATTAACACAGTATACCTGATGGATGAATCAAATGCGAAATATAAAAAGCTCATAAACAGATGCAGGAAGGGAGACCAAAAGGCCCTGAGAGATTTGTATGAAGAGCTTTATCCATTGGTTTATCGGGTAAATATGCGTTATTTGAAAAACGAGCATGATGCAAAAGATATGACTCAAGATTGCTTTTTGAAGTTTTTTGACTCATTGAATAAGTTTAACTTTAAGGGGTCTTTTGAGGGTTGGGTTGCACGAATGGCTACGCGACAATGCTTGGATCATTTTAGAAGAACTAAGCTTGAGTTCGAAGATATTGGAAATGTTGATTTTCAATTGAAAGCCGACGATAAAAACCCAAAAGAGCTTATGCTAAAACAAATGAAAGAAAGTGAGAGGGTAAAGGAGGCTATAAACATGTTACCTGACGGTTACAGAACTATAGTACTACTTTATGCGGTTGAAGATTATAAGCATCGTGAAATTGCTGAAATGCTCGATATTACTGTGGGAACATCAAAAAGTATGTATTCTCGCGGGAAAAAACATTTATTGGAATTGCTAAAAACCACTGAATATACAAATGAATAATTCAGATCAAGATTTTAAAGATTATTTGCGTCGCGAAGTAAATCGCTACGAAGCTGAACAGCCCGTGCCCCCTTCAGATTGGGACGGCTTACAAAGCAAAATGAATCAACCCCCGGGCAATGGAGGTTCGGCAATTACTCGTTTTACGGGTATTGCTGCCGCAGTAGCCGTAGTTGCCGCAGCAACAGGTTTCTTTTATTTTGGAGCACCCGGTGAAAATGCAGCGGAAGATTATAAATATACCGAACGCACTGAACAACCCGCAAGGCCTGTAGAGTTAAATAAAGACGCGGATGTCTTGGAAATTGTTGAGGTCAATAAATCAACTGAAGCGAAAGATGGTGAACCTGCTTCCATTTCTAGTGAACAAACTGAGAATGTTGACGAAACATCAGAGAAGTCAAGTAATGAAGATGCTTCCACCTATGAACAAACTTCACCGAGACAAGAACTTGATGAAAATGAAGATGTTGATAGGAAATCTCAGGAGAATGAAGATAAAGCATTAAAAGTAGATCATACTGAAGCTGAAGAGCCCGGTAGAAGTTCCGGTGTTTCCGTTACCCCCGTTAAACGAACATTCTGCGTTGATGAGACTTTGGAATACACCATAAATAAACCTGTGCAAAACTTATCATTGGAAGTGCTTACCGATTTAAGTTATGATATAAACGAGTACGGTAATTACATTTTTAACGAGCAAGGTATTTACAAGTTTAAAGCCGGTTTCGATGTGAACGGCAATATAGAAACGGATGAATTTGCGGTTACCGTTTTATCAAAACCGCAAACAAAGGTTATTGCTGAAATGGACTTGGTAGATGGAGGCAGACCGCAATATACGTTTAATCATGAATCTGTAAACTATAGTTCTATACGTAGGTGGATGAACGGTAGAGAGGTTGACAGCTCAAATGAATGGACTAATTGTTTTGTGAAAAGAGGCGTGTATGAAATAAAGCAGGTAGCTTACTCCGCGGCGGGCTGCACAGATACCGCTTATAAAACAGTAACCATAAATAACGATTATAATTTGTTGGCACCTGACGCATTTACCCCTAACGGTGACGGTATGAATGATACATGGCTGCCAATGGCTTTAAAGGATCCGGTGTATGAGTTTTCTCTTGAAATCAGAGATCTCAGAGGTAATTTGGTGTTTAAAACTTCGGATGCCAACAGTGAGTGGGAAGGTCCTGCGGATGCTACTCCCGCCGGAGCCGGAGCTCAAAACACTTATGTTTGGAAGGCCGTGGTTCAATACAAAGGCGCCACCGAGCATTATGGAGGTACTATTCGAGTGCTCCAATAATGTAAGCAATTATACATTCTGTTTGCAATCGAAAGGTAGGTGTTTTCTACTTTGAAAGTGAAACTCTAACTGTCAAGTAAAGTTGCTGTGACTTATGAATGTCTGTTTGCTGAGTCATTAGGTGTTTCAAAACCGTAAGATTCGAAATGCTTGACGCTATAATTGTGTGATTTCGGTTTGCTCATTACCATAAGTGTTATTTTTGTGGCCAAAATCGGCAAATACGAAATCCTCATGCTCAAAACACTTTTTACTTTAACCCTTTTCCTTTTTCCTTCTTTGATTTGGAGTCAGCAAGTGACCTTAACGGGCAAAGTCGAGGATGATTCTGAGCAGCCTAAACCTATGCCTTATGTTAATGTTGTATTATTGAAACGGGCCGATTCATCTTTTGTAAAAGGCACTGTAACCAACGATAAAGGTCGTTTCGTGATGGAGGGCATCACCCCGGACGACTACCTCCTTCAATACACCTTCATGGGGTTTGAAAAAGCGACTGTACCCGTAAGGGTAGGACGTTTGAGCGAGTATCTAGATCTCGGGACTTTTGCTTTGAAAGAGGCCGCAGCAAAACTTCAAGAAGTGGAAGTGGCCGCAAGGCGCGATGAGGTAGAAAAAGCTCTGGATAAAAAATCATTTAATGTTGACGAAAATATTTCCCAGCAGGGCGGCTCCTTATTGCAGGCACTGCGCAACTTGCCCGGGATTACTACAGACCAAGACGGGCAGGTGACGTTAAGGGGAAGTAATCAAATAGCCATACTTATTGACGGTAAGCAAACTGCACTTACCGGATTTGGTAGGCAGGAGGGTCTTGACAATATTCCGGCCTCGGCCATTGAACGTATCGAAATCATCAATAACCCCTCAGCCAAATATGATGCTACGGGTATGGGCGGCATCATCAACATCATCACCAAAAAAGAACAAGCTTCGGGTTGGAACGGGAAACTTGGACTAACCGGAGGGGTAGGGGGTGTAACCCTCAAAAGTGAAAGCATTAGCGAAAATATGCGAGACCAATATAGGTTCACTCCAAAGTTGAATCCGTCAGCGGCGGTTAACTACCGTAAAAACAATCTCAACTTTTTTGCTAACGGTGATATTTTGTGGCGTCAAAAAATGATGAAAAACGAAATGATTACCCGTACATACGATAACGGAGATGTTGTGAATCAACAGTTTTTAGAAAACCGCACTCAGCCCATATACAATATTAAAGCGGGATTGGATTGGCAAGTGAATGAAAAGCATGAGTTTTCCTTTTACACTCTTTATAACTACCGTGCCTATAATGATTTGGGGGATATCCCGTACATTGAAGCCCAATCGGGTAACATGCGCCGGTTTTGGGAGTATGATGAAGATGAAGTGAATCAAACCTTTACGAGTTCTATAGCACATATCTATAGTTTTGAACAGCCGGGTCACCAATTGCAAACGGTTTTTAACTACTCGTTTAGGCGAAAAGATGAGCGCTTTAACTTTATCAACACCCTACCCAATGAAATTGGTACTGATACCACTTCCCTTATTGCCGATGAGCACATTTTTGATTTGGAAGTGGATTACGTAAAGCCGCTAAAAAAGGGTAAAATGGAATGGGGTGCCAAACAACGTAACTTGCGATATCCCAATCAAATTACATTTAACCCCGGAATAAACTCTGTACTTAACCCCGGTTTAGCGGGGAGCGCTGAATATCGAGAAAACTTGACCGCTCTTTATGGCAATTATATTTATGAGAGCGGAAAACTGGAGATTGAAGCGGGATTGAGAATGGAGTATGCCGATATATCATATCTGGTTGATGATAATCACGCCGTGTATCAAGATGAAAGTTTTGATTACATTGAACCACTGCCTGCGGTGCGTACATCTTTCAAAATCAACGATAGGAATAACCTGAGTTTGTTTTATAACC
>PXEK01000315.1 GCA_003564735.1 Cryomorphaceae bacterium | reverse complement strand
CCACGTTATAAGTCCCGGTAAAAGGAACTTGCCATGCTTGAATACCACCCGTAACCGTAACTTGATTTTCCAATAAAGTACCGGCGTATGCGGAATCTATATTCGCTTGTATCGGGCCAAACCTTCCTTCCGCACCGGCATTAGTGAAACAGTACGAACCCGGCGGACAACCGCCCGATGCGGTGATAAGACCCTGAGGCGGGTTCTGACCAAAAACTTCAACCGCTAGAAGTTGAACAAAAAATAAAGAAAGTAGGGAACAATGTAAAGGTGTAAAGATTTTACTCATAAACATAGGTATAAAATTCATAAATTGTCATATTTCTGCGAAAACCATAAAAGTATCACTTGAATAAAACAATGCGGTCAAAAGTAATGATTTATTTGTTGTTAAATGCATTTGAAAAGGCGATTACTTTTCCAATACAACTAGTAATTCACGAGAGATGTTTTACATCATTTTTACCCTTACTTTTGCCACATGGAGACCTTTTTTGCCGATGTTTTTCTTCCTTTGTCACTTCCAAAGGCCTACACTTATCGAGTTCCGCAAGAACTCAACGGTAAGTTGGAACGAGGTCAGCGTGTTTTGGTGCAGTTTGGTAAGCAAAAGCTGTACACCGGGATAGTGGAAAAAGTGCATACCGTCGCTCCGCAAAATTACGAGGCAAAATATGTGTATGAGTGCGTTGATACCACACCTGTTGTATTGGATTCTCAATTTCGTCTTTGGAAGTGGATTGCAGATTACTACATGTGCAATATAGGTGATGTTTATAATGCGGCATTTCCCTCAAGTTTGCGTGTGAGCAGCGAAACGGTGGTTACACTAAATGAAACGGTAGATTACAACGCTGTAGATCTTTCACCAAAGGAAGATATGGTAATCGAGGCATTGCACGCGAGAGACCGCATGACCTTAAACGAGTTAAGTAAACTGCTCAACGTAAAAAACGCGTATCCTCAAATGAGGAAAATGATTAAGCGCGGTATGATTGTGCCCCTCGAGGAGGTTAAAGACCGGTACACGCCCCTCATGAAGTCATACGTTGAATTTACAGAACACTACATTGAAGAAGGGCCGCTTCAGGAAGCGTTTGACACTCTGGGTTCGGCACCCAAACAACTCAACGCGCTTATGAAACTGGTAGAAATGAGTCATTGGGGCACTCCGCAATTGCAGCCGGTGGGGAAAGTAGCCTTGCAAAAAGCTGCGGGAGCTACATCGTCGCAAATTAAATCTCTCGAAAGCAAGGGAATAATTCGCATTTTTGAATTGGAAGAGGGTCGACTACCCGATTATAAGTCCACCAGAAACAATACTAAACTGAGCCCGGTTCAAGAAACTGCACTGCAAAGCGTCAAAAAAGGGTTTGAACAAGAAAAACCCGTTTTATTGCATGGAGTTACGGGTTCGGGAAAAACCGAAATTTACATTGAACTGATTAAAAGCGTTATTGAAGAGGGAGGTCAAACCCTTTACCTGCTTCCCGAAATTGCACTCACCACCCAAATTGTGAGCCGACTCGAAAAGCACTTTGGCAATCAAATTGCGGTTTACCACTCTAAATTCAACGCCAACGAGAGAGCTGAAGTATGGCAGGAACTACTCACAAACCCTGAGATTAAAGTTATTCTGGGTGCGCGTTCTGCCGTGTTTTTACCATTTCATGATTTACGACTCATTATTGTGGACGAGGAACATGAATCATCATACAAACAATACGACCCCGCCCCGCGCTATAACGGAAGAGATGTGGCCGTTGTGCTTAGTTTACTTCACCAAAGTAAGGTAATCTTGGGCTCGGCAACACCCTCTGTCGAGAGCTACTATAACTGTAAAACAAGCAAATACGCATTGGTTGAGCTTTTCGAGCGACATAAAAACGCCGTGATGCCGGAGTTTAGTGTGGTGAATATGAAAGAGGCTTACAGGCGCAAGGAAATGAAAGGCCATATCTCCGAATCCCTTTTTGAAGCGGTAGAAGAGGCACTGAAAAAAGAAGAGCAGTCCATACTGTTCCAAAATCGACGAGGGTACTCTCCTTTTACGCAGTGCAAAACTTGCGGTTGGACGCCCGAATGTACCAATTGCGACGTTAAACTCACTTACCACAAGTACCTGAATCTACTTAAATGCCATTACTGCGGACACAGCTCGGCCCTTCCTAAAGTATGTCCGGCATGCGGCAGCCATGAAGTGGATTTGCTGAGTTTTGGAACGGAGAAAATTGAAGACGACGCCCAAATCCTTTTTCCCGATGCCGAGATTAAGCGAATGGATTTGGAAACCACACGCGGGAAAAAAGCCGTACAGCAAATCATCACCGCCTTTGAAGACAAAGAAATTGATGTTTTGGTGGGTACCCAAATGATTTCAAAAGGTTTGGACTTCAAAGATGTAAGTGTAGCCGGCATCATAAGCGCCGATCAAATGCTCAACTTTCAAGACTTTAGAGCCGATGAGAGAGCATTTCAACTCATGACCCAAGTGGCGGGGAGAACGGGACGCGGCGATAAAAAAGGAAAAGTATTCATTCAAACCTTTCAACCCGATCATCCTATTATCAACTTTGTAAAAAATAACGACTACAAATCGTTTTACGCTCTGCAAGTAGAAGACAGGCAAAGCTTTATGTATCCGCCCTATTGCAAACTCATTCGGCTCACACTTCAACATAAGAAAAAGCCCGACGTTAAGGAAGCTGCCGATTTTTTAGCACGCAACCTGCGAAAAAAATTCGGAAGGCGCATTTTAGGCCCCGAGTTCCCACACATTGCCCGTGTGCGCAATACCTATCGAATGAATATACTCATCAAACTAGAGCATGCACTCCACTTGGGGAAAAACAAAAAAATCATCAACGATATTCTGATTTCGTTTTCACAAACCAAACCGCATAACAGGGTTAGGGTTTACGCCGATGTTGATCCGTATTAAGCTCTAAAAAAAATTACGGCGCTGAAAAGCCCGGACTAATACTTGGGTTTGGGGCGCTTTTTAAAGATGGAACGCAACTTTAGGGTAATTACACCAAAAAATGCCTCTTTAAAAATACCCGTACTCATTTTGGAAGTTCCTTTGGTACGCTCTCTAAAAATAATTGGCACTTCAGTAACATTAAAGCCCAGCCACCAGGCCGTAAACTTCATTTCAATTTGGAAAGCGTAGCCCTTGAACCTGATTTTATCCAAATTGATTGTTTCCAAAACCCGGCGGCGGTAACATTTAAAACCCGCCGTGGCATCGTGCACCGGCATACCTGTGATAAACCTTACATAAACCGAAGCAAAATAGCTCATCAGCACGCGCCCGATGGGCCAATTCACTACATTCACGCCGGAAACGTAACGCGAGCCTATGGCTAAATCGGCGCCCTTTCCAGCGCACGCCTCATGCAAATGAAGTAAATCTTCGGGGTCATGAGAAAAGTCGCAATCCATTTCGTAAATGAATTGATAATCGCGTTCCAAGGCATATTTAAATCCCTCGATATAAGCCGTTCCCAATCCCAGCTTTCCTTTTCGTTTTAATAAGTGAAGTTTATCGGGGTGCTTTTTTTGCAATTCTTCAATCCGTTCGCCCGTTCCGTCGGGTGATCCGTCGTCAACAATGAGCAAATCAAACGCCTTGGGGAGTCCAAAAACAGCCTCCACCATTTGGTCGATATTGTCAATTTCATTGTACGTTGGAATAATTACTAAACTTTCAGCCACGGATTTATATTTTGGTCAGAACCCTTTGACGCTCCTTTTGAAAAGACACGCGAAAGTAATGAAGAAAATACTTTTTCGCCACCGCTTACTACAAATGATTTTATTTTGTTGACGAGATTCAACCAAAAAGTGTACTTTTGAGGTACACTCAAAATTTTACTTTCATGAAAAAAAGCATCTCGGCAAGCCTTTTATTATTCAGTATTCTAATCGCCTCGGCAGGTTGTTCATTATTTCAAAAATCCAAAACACCGGATGAGAAAAAGCAACTCTTTATCATTACGGAAGTATGTGAAGATGAAACCTACGGGTATTCCAAAAAAAACGCCGTAAAAGTGGGGGGTGTTGACAAAAACCAAGGTCCGCTCAACGAACGCCGCTACCTCAACGCCCTTACCGGTCCCAACGGTGAACCGGTGTGGTACAGCAGGAGTGGCAGTTGCTGCCCTGTAGAAAGTAACAGCGAACATACACTAACCGGGATGGCGCTTTTAGATGTTTATCGTGTGACTTGGGAAGGCAGAGAAGACACTGTAAATCTTTACATCAACATGTACGACTACGGCGAAATGAAAGCCCCCAAAGGCTTTGGCATCATCACAAAATAATAGCCGGAAAAATTATTGTCAAAATGAAAAAAGTACTCCTACTCCTACCCCGTGGATTTGAACTTGTGGAAGCTGCGGCGTTTATTGATGTTTTTGGATGGAACGCGCTGTATGGAGTCGGTAAAATCGAAATCTGCACTTGTGGCATACAGAAAGAAGTTCCCGGTTCATTCGGCCAAAAACTCATGGCCAATACCACACTCGACCAAATTGTAGTTGACGAATTTGAGGCGTTGGTCCTGCCGGGCGGATTTGAGGAATTCGGGTTTTACGAGGAAGCTATGGGCAGTCGAGTTATCGACCTCATCAAAACTTTTCATGAACAAAACAGATGGATTGCCACCGTTTGCACCGGGGCTTTACCCGCGGCCGAGAGCGGCATATTAAAAGGACAACCGGCCACAACGCACAACACGAAAAAGAGACAACAGTTCCTTGCCGAGCGCGGAGCCGTTTTATCTCGTGAGCGTGTTGTAAAAGCGAACCGACTCATTACATCATCCGGACCGGGTACGGCGCTTAGCGTGGCTCTCCTCCTTTTAGAACAACTCACCGATAACCGGAACGCGGAAAAAATCAAGAAGTTGATGCTAGTGGAATAGACTTTCGCTTTCCTTTTAACCTCTGATGCAAACCCAAACCCGGCTATTCCTCTACTCATCTTAACTCGGTTTTTTGCCTTTGGATACTACCCTGATATATACACAGGGAAAATGACGATGCCCTTAAGGTTCTGACCAAAAATAAGAATCTCCCCAACCTAAATACCGAAAGGCCCCTGAAAACCGGCAGGAACATTTACAAACACATGAAACAACGGATAAACCGAAAATATTTATGGGATGGCAACGGAGAGATATCAAATTACGTTTGTTCCTCATTGTCAACAATGACTGACGAAAGATGAGACCTCAAAGGACATGAGAAACAATAAGGAGATATTCTTGTTTGACATTTTTAAGTGTAAAAGCACCGTGTTTTTTATATGTTTGCGTCTTGGTTATTCAGTGTTTAGTCGGGCTGTAAAATACTATGGATTACCACCGGGAAAAACTAAAAGGCCGGACTTGCTCTTAGCTATATCGCGGCATTGACGAATTAAAGAGAAATACATGACCTTAAATATTATTATTACCTTATGCTCTTTGATGCTGCTGGCGTATATTTTTGATATTACGGCACCCAAAACAAAGATTCCTTCGGTAGTGATGCTCCTGCTTTTAGGTTGGTTGGTAAAACAAACGGCTTTTTATCTCAATTTAAATATACCTAACTTGGAACCGGTGCTCCCCGTTTTAGGCACTATAGGCCTGGTACTCATCGTGCTTGAAGGAGCGCTGGAACTCGAGTTCAACCGAACAAAAGTTACCGTACTCAAACGCTCCATTTTACTGGCTCTTGTAGCCTTAATCCTATTATCAGTTGCCGGCGCTTGGGTTTTGCATGTTTATTTTGGTTACGGTCTCAAGGCTTCAATGATAAATGCCATTCCCTTATTTATCATCAGCTCTGCCATAGCCATTCCCAGTGTGCAACACTTTTCGCCGGTAAAAAAAGAATTTGTCACGTATGAAAGTAGTTTGTCCGATATTTTAGGCGTCATCTTCTTCAACTTTTTCGTTTTGAATGAAGTCATCGGTTTTTTTGAGGTGGGATTGTTCTTTGGTCAACTTATTTTAATGATTATTATTTCATTTGTCGCCTCCGTAGGTTTGGCTTTTATGCTGAGCAGAATAAAGCATAACATCAAGTTTGCGCCCATTATTTTGTCGATGATTTTCATTTACACGCTGGCGAAAATTTACCATCTCCCGGCTCTCATTTTCATTCTGGTTTTTGGTTTGCTTCTCGGGAATTTGGATGAGTTGACGAACTTTAATTGGATTAAAAAACTCAAACCTGAGGTGCTCGACCGTGAGGTTGGTAAATTCCACGAAATAGGTTCAGAAGCTACGTTTTTAGTGCGTTCCCTCTTTTTCCTTAT
>PXEK01000115.1 GCA_003564735.1 Cryomorphaceae bacterium | reverse complement strand
TATAAGGAATTTGCGCTGCCCGCCATTCGTGAAATTTGTAGTTCCATTAATGAAGTGCCCGTAACCGTTTTTGCCAAAGGTGCCTACCGAGCATTTGATGATTTGGCGCAACTGGACTGCAACACACTGGGAGTCGATTGGAACATGAGCATACAACACTGCCGCAGTGTCTCTAACAACAAAACCCTGCAAGGCAACCTTGACCCATGTATGCTTTACGCCTCTGATGAAGATCTGGTACAAGGAACAAAAGAAATGGTTAATGCTTTTGGAAAAAATAAATATATAGCCAATTTAGGACATGGAGTATATCCCGATACCAACCCCGAAAAAGTAAAACTTTTTATTGAAACAATCAAAACCCTTTAAATTTCAAAATCATGAAAATAAATTTCTCTACAGGATTGTTAACTCTTGCACTGCTTAGCTTTACGAGCTACGGCGTAGCGCAAACCAACCTCGTTCCCAACGGGAACTTCGATCAAACATCTAAACGTATTAAAAAGGGAGAAGGCGAACTTGAACGCGCCGAGCCCTGGTTCTCTCCCGATGAAGATAACGTGGCCGATATTTACAGTAAAGACGCAAAAGACGATTGGGCAGTACCCGAAAACAAAATGGGGTACATGATGGCGGCATCAGAGCCCAACTACGTCGGTATGCGTTTGTACGGCAAAAAACGTTTGCCCCGTCATTATATCCAAGTAAAGCTCAATGATAAACTTGTAGCCGGAAAAGACTACTGCGTGAGCTTTAAACTCGCACTTTCAAAAATTTCTCGTTTTGGCACCAACCACATTGGCGCTTACCTGTCTAAAAGGAAAGTACGCATGCGTGAAATAGAAGAATACACAATTGAGCCTCAAATTATGCATTCTGAAAATAAAATTTTCGATGACCAGTACCTGTGGTCCACAATATGCGGCGTATTTACCGCTGAAGGCGGTGAAAGCTACCTCACCATCGGGAACTTTATGGATGAAGGAGAAATGAGCAGAAGCGATGTAAACAATATGCGCCGTGTAAAAGGTTTTAACCAACTCCAAACACAAGATGCTTATTACTTCATTGACGATGTTGAAGTTTTCAACATGGCTGAAGTCGAGTCATGCAGTTGCGAGGAAGAAGAAGATGAAGGAGACGGAATGCAAGTCGTTTACCAAGAAAATGTAAGTGACCAAGAGGGTACAGACGAATATGAAAAAATCAAAAGACAAAAAATATTTTTTGACTACAACTCTACAAAACCCGCTTCACCCAGAGCACTCATTACCGTTATTCAGGAAATGAAAAAAAATGAGGATATTAATATCACCATCGTAGGTCACAGTGACGAAAAAGAAGCTAGAGAAATAAGTGCCGACTTAGCCCTTGAGCGTGCGAAAGCTATTGCCGATTATCTAAAAGAAAAAGGCATTGCCGAAAGCAGAATTACCGTAAAAGGCAAAGGCGCCGATGAACCCGCTGATGATACGGGAACCAAGGGTGCTAGAGCCAAAAACAGAAGAGTCGTCTTCGAGTAAAGGAACTCAAAACACAATCAAAGGCATATCTCGAATGAGGTATGCCTTTTTTTATTTCCTTTGCGCTGCAACATGAATCAATCATACAATAAAAAAACGGTTAGGGCTTGGACATTTTATGATTGGGCCAATTCGGTTTACTCGCTCGTCATCAGTACAGCCATATTCCCGATTTATTATGAGAGCGTGGCACAAGTAAACGGTTCGGATATCGTGCCATTTTTGGGTTTTGAGGTTACCAATACCGTTATTTACTCCTTTACTCTTTCTCTATCCTTTTTTATTGTCGCGGTATTATCGCCCCTACTCTCGGGAATCGCAGATTACAGCGGACGTAAAAAGTCATTTTTACGTCGATTTTGCTACATGGGTGCTACCGCCTGTTGTGCACTTTTCTTTTTTGATGATGTGAATAAACTCCCCTTTGCACTGGCCGCCGTTTTAATAGCAAGTGTCGGGTTTTGGGGCAGTCAAGTTTTTTACAACGCCTACTTGCCCGAAATCGCCCCCAAACAGCTTCAAGATAAAATCAGTGCCAAAGGCTACGCCTTGGGCTACATTGGAAGTGCGGGGCTGCTTATTGCCTGCCTAGTTCTAATAGAGGGGCATTCGTGGTTCGGGATTGAGTCCAAAGGCTTTGCCACCAGGCTCAGCTTTTTAATTACGGGAATTTGGTGGGCGGGATTTGCTCAAATTACATTTAAAGGACTACCCGATCCCAAAAAACGAAAATCAATAAAATGGAAAACGGCAATTCAAGGCTACCGCGAACTGGGTGTAAGTAAAAATGTAATTTTTAATATTCCCGTTTTAAAGCGCTATCTACTATCTTTTTTCATGTTCAGTACCGGCGTACAAACGGTTATACTGCTAGCAGGGGTTTTTGGCAGTAAAACATTGGGATTAAGCAGCGATAAACTCATCATAACCATTTTACTTATTCAATTTTTAGGCATCGCGGGGGCTTATCTGTTTTCTAAATTGAGTTCACTATTCGGTAATTTCAACGCCCTTTTTATAGCCATTATGGTTTGGATGCTTATTTGCGGTGCCGCCTATCTTTTGAAAAAAGAGGACCCTTGGGTAACCTATAAATTCTTTGTATTAGGCAGTGTAGTAGGCTTAGTCATGGGCGGTATTCAATCGCTGGCTCGCAGCACCTACTCTAAAATGTTACCGCCAAGAGATGAAAACACCACCTTTTTCAGCTTTTACGATGTAACCGAAAAAATCGCCATTGTATTGGGAACCTTCTCATTTGGTTTTATTGAGCAAATCACCGGTGATATGCACTACAGTGCACTGTCATTGAGCTTATTCTTTTTCATATCAGCCATTTTACTCTACTCCGCTAAAAGAATAGAACCGTTGCCGGTGAAATCAAAACCCGATTGATTTAAAACACTCTTAAGACAGAAGGTTATTCAAGATAACTCGTTGTTGATTATCGACAATTTCATCGCTTAAATCTCATTCCAAAGAAATAACTGTTATCCACATACCGCCCAAATTGAGCATTGAGACCTCAAAAAAACTACCGTTTACAACTTAGGTTTTTCACATAAACTCAAGCCAAATACACCTCTCCAAACTCGTTCTTTGTACCTTTGTTGAATTAAATAACATATTATATAATGATAGTAGTTACCGGAGCCGCCGGATTCATTGGCAGCGCAATGATTGCCAAACTTAACAGTGAAGGGTTTAAGGAGATTATTGCCGTTGATGACTTTTCGAGAGAAGACAAAAATAAAAACCTCGAAGGTAAAATCATCAAAGAGCGAGTTCATCGAAATGACTTCAAGAACTGGTTTGATGAAAACGGCAGGTTTATCCAATTTATTTTCCACCTGGGCGCACGAACGGATACTACCGAGTTTGATAAATCCATTTTTGACAAACTCAACCTCAACTACACCCGAATGATTTGGGAAAAGTGTATTGACTATGCTGTACCTTTGGTGTACGCAAGCTCCGCAGCTACCTATGGAGAAGGAGAAAACGGATACGTAGACGATCACGATATCATTCCGCAATTAAAACCACTTAACCCCTATGGCGACTCAAAAAATGACTTCGATATTTGGGCACTTAAGCAAAAAGTGAAACCCGTATATTGGACGGGTATCAAGTTTTTTAACGTATTCGGCCCCAATGAGTACCATAAAGGGCGAATGGCAAGCGTGGTTTTTCACACCTTCAACCAAATTGCGAAATCGGACCACATGAATCTTTTTCAATCGCACCGTGACGATTATAACCATGGAGAACAAAAACGTGATTTCATTTACATAAAAGACGTGGTAAACGTACTGTTTTACCATATGAATCAGCGCAACAACAGCGGAGTTTACAATTTAGGCACAGGCAAGGCTCGAACATTCAACGATTTGGCAACGGCGGTATTTACGGCGTTAAACAAAACCCCGAACATTGACTACATCCCAATTCCCGAAGATATTCGAAATACCTATCAATATTTTACGGCAGCCAACATGGACAAAACGAGGAATAAAGGCTACCATGAGCCGTTCACGAGTTTAGAAAACGCCATTGTCGATTATGTGCAAAACTACTTGGTACAAAACCGCTACTTATAAGTTTGCACAACAATGAAGTCCCTACGCTCAACAATAACCCTTTTCATGGTAATGTGCCTTACAACAGGTTTCTTACCTTCAAAAATTGTTGGGCAAAGTGATACCTCCTCTATTGATTATACCTCTCCTGCAGGAGATTCACTTCCCTTTCCCCTGCACTACTCTAAAAAGCTGAGTAACGAAGATATCATCAATAAAAAAGAAGGGCTTTTTGCTACGGGGTATCCTCGGCTTGAATATGACCCCATTAGAGGTTGGAGCACCGGGGCGCACATCAATCTTTTTCACAATAAAACCCGAAAAGACCCCCTCTTTTATTACTCCACCTACCGTCACATGCTCATGCTGAAGGGTTTTATTTTTCAAAACGGTCGCATCGGGATATTTGCCAACTACGATGCGCCATATATTTTCGATAGTCCGTACCGCCTGAGGGTAAATGCATTTTACCGAGTAAACCCCGGCGAGCGCTATTACGGCATAGGGCGTTCCACCTTAGATGATTTAGAATTTAGTGATAAATCTCAAGGTAGCTTTGGCGAAGTACGTCGTTTTAAAAGTGTTGAGGACTATGAGTCAAACTTAGACCGTGTTGTAGAAAAAGGAAACCAACTCCTCACCGATGCCAAGTACAACACCTTTAGGCAAGACGAGCAAATGTTCAATGTGTTGGTGGGTCGGTTATTTTACAATGGCAGGTTAAACGTTATTTTTGGATATGAAGCCACATTTAACTCGTTTACAGATTATACGGGAGACATGATACAGGTTTCACAAGACGGAGAAACCGTTGAGGCGGAGCAGCGCCAAACCCTTATTTCGAAAGACAAAAACTCTGAAACCTGGCAGCGACTAAACCTTAGCGGATTTAATGACTATACTCAATTCACCAGTATGCTACTAGGTGCGCTGGTTTGGGATACGCGCGACTTAGAGGCAGACCCGGGAGAGGGAATTCTCTTAGAATATTCGCATGAGTACTCCGCACCATTTTTGGGCTCTGAGTTTGACTTTCACAAAATGATGATTCAAGGCCAGTATTTTAAAACACTGGTCAAATGGAATAATGACAATAGACGCATTTCCTTTGCAGGTGCAGCATCATTGAGCTATATAACAGGTAACAACATCAACTTTATTGAGCTGTTTGATATCTCACGTCAAACCCAATTTACCGAAAAAGTTATGGCATTGGGCGGTGAAATGTCATTAAGGGGGTTTCGTGAATCGCGTTTTCTTGCTCCCACCATCGCCATGATTAACCTCGAAATACGCTCCCGGCTTTACGAGTTTTCAGCTTGGCAACAAGACTTAGGCTTTGGGTTATCCCCCTTTTATGATCTCGGTAACGTTTGGGAACGCCCCTCACAGCTCAACCTGAAACAATGGAGGGGTGCACCGGGTTTGGGCCTGCGCATGACTTGGAATCAATCCTCAGTTTTTCGTTTTGACTATGCTCGAAGTAGAGAGGGCGGGCAGCTGTTTTTAGGTTCAGGGTTCATATTTTAATCATTTTGGTCAGAACCGAAAACCCAACCAATGCGTTAACACAAAGCAAGGGACGTTGAATACATCAAATCGCAAAAAAGCCACGACATCAAAAACAAAAGACATGACAATTTGGAAAAAAAACTACCGTATTGAGGACTTCAGAGGAATGGAGAAAAACAACATTCATGAAGCTTTGGGAATAGAGCTTACAGGTATTTCAGAAAACAGTATATCGGGTAAGATGCCCGTTGACCACCGCACGAAACAACCCGCGGGAATATTGCACGGCGGGGCCTCAGTGGTATTGGCAGAATCATTAGGCAGCATTGCCTCAAACCTGGTTATTGATACCGATAAATACTTGGCCGTGGGGTTAAGCGTCAATGCCAATCACACCCGGCCGGCTACAAAAGGTTATGTTCATGGTACGGCAACAGCGGTGCACGTGGGTAAAAAAACTCAAATTTGGGACATCGAAATAGTGAACGATGAAGGCAAAAAAGTTTGTGCCTGCAGGCTCACCACAGCCGTTATTGACAAGCCTCAGTTTTAGACTTTAACGAGAATCAAGGCGACAATCGCCGTTTTCGCCAATTACCCTTTTTATCTTTGTTGTATTCAATTCTGTCGTGAAGTCGGCTTGCCCTGCCCTGCCAGAATTCAAAAACTGAAATTTTAATGATGTACCCCCCCCAAAAC
>PXEK01000381.1 GCA_003564735.1 Cryomorphaceae bacterium | reverse complement strand
CGTTGCAAGAAATGCAGGGGGTAGAGTCGGTAGAAACCATTGCAGGTGATGCTGAGGATAAGCGTGAAAGTTCAGGCACACCCGGCACACGAACGGGAACCTCACGAATTGATATTGTTGAAGTTGAAAAGGTGGGAAAACAAGAAACAGAGGATGCTGAAACAGTTGATATTGACGATTACGTTTTTGAAGGGGACGAGCCGAAAGCGCAGAAAGAAGATGATAAAGATGACGGAAAGCCCGAAAAAAATTCACGCTACGTAAAATTACAACCCGATACGGCAAAAGAGCCCGAAACCCCTGAGTTTAATTTACCCCGTCAAACCATATACCGTCGAACCTTCCTGCCCGGTGAGCAAGCCGTACAGTTTGATTGGAATTTTGCCAACTCCCTTTATCAGCGCTTTAATGGTGGCCCTTGGGTTGCGCCCGGTATGGGTTTGGTAGCCAAAACCGATATTGTGGAGCTCATGGAGGATTACATATTTGAGGGCGGCGTAAGATATGCGGTTAACGGCAACAGTAACGAGGTATTCGGGCGCCTTATCAACCGAAAAAAGCGACTCAATAAAGAGTATATTTTTCAGCGTCAATCTATCTCACAGCAGCCCGGAGTGGCCACACTCGTGCAAAGCAATATCAATAAAGGTAGTGTGGTGTTGACTTATCCGTTCAGTGAAGTAAGCGCAGTAAGGGTTACCCCATCTTATCGTATTGATCAAAACGTTGTGCGTGCCACGGATATCAATACGCTTCGTGAGGCAAACACTTACGATCATTGGGCGGGAATCAAACTGGAATATATTTTTGATAATGTTCGCAACTTGACCCTCAACCTAAACCGAGGTACCCGCCTTAAAATCTTTGGCGAATTTTACACGGAGGTAAACCAAGCACAAACCGATTTTTTTGTTGTGGGATTAGACTTTAGACATTACACCAAAATTCATCGAAATTTGGTGTGGGCAAACAGGATATCACAAAGTACCTCGTTAGGTAACAGGCGCCTGGTTTACTACATGGGAGGGACCGATAATTGGATTCGGAGTACCGGCGAACAGTTTGATTTTGATAATGAGGTGCCTCGAGACCGTGGGTATTTTTTCCAAACCATTGCTACTCCCATGCGCGGCTTTTTGCAAAATGCACGTAACGGAAACAGCTTTGCCTTACTCAACTCAGAAATAAGAATGCCCGTTTTTGATTATTTTAGCCGAAAGCCCTTGAAGTCTGAATTCTTACAACACTTTCAAGTGGTGGCATTCGGAGATGTCGGAACCGCTTGGACGGGCGTAAATCCATACAATGATGAAAACTCGTTTAACGTAAGAAATATAAGGCGCGGCGGTTCATCTATTAACATCAAGTTGCGCAACCAAGTAGATCCACTGATTGGGGGCGCCGGATTGGGTTTGCGTTCGAAAATTCTGGGCTATTTCATACGTTTTGATTATGCTTGGGGGATTGAAGACGGTATTATTCGCGATCCTCGAGCCTACTTTAGTTTGGGGCTGGATTTTTAATTTTTTTTGGTCAGAACCGTCTCCAAAACTACTAGTGACCGGCTCATCTAACCTTTTTGATGTGGTAAACTCAATGGCTCTTTTTACTGCACTAATCATTAGGCGGTGTGTTTGGTACACGAGTCCAATGCCATCATTTGAAATAATAAAATAGCAAAGTGAATTTACTTTTAGGATGCCTCCGGCTTCAATTTATTGTTTTGCGGTGTTGAGTCAAACAATCCTCAAAAGACGAGAGAACGTATCAGGTTCTGACTATAAAAAGGGAGTTAATTTATAATGTTATAGTGCAAGCGTACACGCTGAAAATTATTACTTTTGCCGCCTCATTTTCAATGACAGTCAAATAGCAAATTAAATGAAAGTTACTCACGAATTAAAAGACGAGTTAAACGGTGTAATCAATATTGTGGTAGAAACCGAAGATTACAAGCCTAAAGTGGAAACGACCTTAAAAACGCAAAGAAAAAGAGCACAAATGCCGGGTTTTAGGCCGGGTAAGGTGCCTATGGGTATGGTGAAAAAAATGTACGGGCCCACGGTTATTGCACAAGAAGTTAATGATATACTCGCAAAACAGTTAGATGAGTACATCAAAGAAAAGGATTTGAAAATTCTAGGCTCTCCACTGCCTAAAGAGGACAATAACTTACCGGAGTTTGACCCCAACACTTACCCTGAAATGGAATTTAATTATGAAATTGGCCTTGCTCCCGATTTCAAGTTGAAAATTAGCGAGAAAGATAAGTTCACGAAATACAATGTTAAAGTAGACGATGCTTTGCTTAATAAATATACTGATGATTTGGCACGCCGTTACGGCTCAATGAAAGAGGCTGATAAAGCAGGTGAAAATGATATGCTCAACGGGCAATTTGTGGAGTTAGATGAAAATGGTCAACCGAAAGAAAACGGTATTAAACACACATCTTCCATTTCACTGGAATTTTTAGAGGATGAAAAAATTAAAAAGGAACTCACCGGAAAAAAACCGGGTGATGTGTTTGAAGTTAATCCCGACCGCGTGAGTAAGGGAGCCCCCGATAAAGCGGCCATGCTGAATATTTCTGCGGAAGAGGCAGAGTCTTTAAAATCTAAATTTCAATATACCGTTGATAAAGTGTTTAGCTTGACACCCGCGAATGTAGATCAAGCTTTTTACGATAAAATTTTTGGTGAAGGTACGGTGAAATCTGACGAGGAGTTTAAAGAAAAGCTATCAGAAAACTTGACCTCAATGTTTGAACGTGATGCCGATAATGTGCTGCAAAAACACATAAGAGAAGATGTGCTCAAGCGCCATAAAATGGAATTACCCGATGAATTTTTAAAGCGTTGGGTAGTGAAAAGTGAAGAGAAAAAAGGAGTTACGCCTGAAGATGTTGAAAAGGATTACGATAAAATATCCGAACAAATTCTTTGGGATTTGATTACCAATCGTCTGATTGATGAACACAAAATTGAGGTGAAACACGAGGAGGTTGTTGAACAAATCAAAAACATGGTGAAGCAACAACTGGCTCAATATGGCATGGCCGATGCTGATGATGAGATGGTTAACCAAATGGCTTCTCGTTACATGGAGAGCCAAGAGGAATTGAGAAAGGTTTATGACAACTTATACGGCGAAAAGTTGTTTGATGTGTTTAAGAATACATTTAAAATAAAAGAAAAGGAAGTTGATTTTGATGAGTTTGTGAAATTGGCCACGGGCAAGGCGCCCAAAAAAGGTATATTGAACAACTTGCAAAACGCCTTCAAATAAGCAAAAGATTATGAGTAAAACAGATTTTGAAAAGTATGCTGTCCACAATCAAAACATAAACAGCAGTACAATGGGAGATTACATAAAAGCTTCCATGACGCCTTATATTTTGGAAGAGCGACAAATGAATGTTCAGGCCATGGACGTCTTCTCTCGATTAATGATTGACCGCATTATCTTTTTGGGTACGCCCGTAAATGATCAAGTAGCGAATATTATTCAAGCACAGTTGCTTTTTTTGCAGTCGGCAGATGCAGAAAAAGATATTTACTTGTATATTAATAGTCCGGGCGGATCAGTATATGCCGGCCTGGGCATTTATGACACGATGCAGTATATAGCACCTGATGTATCTACCATTTGCACGGGTTTGGCGGCTTCCATGGGGGCCGTGCTGCTTACTGCGGGGACAGATAAAAAGCGTTCATCGCTTCCGCACGCTCGAATTATGATTCACCAACCTATGAGTGGCACTCAGGGTCAGGTATCTGATATGGAAATTGCGTTGAAAGAAACCACTCGCGTTAGGGATGAATTGTATAAAATTTTGGCGCATCACACCGGTAAAAGTTTTGATCAAATAACCAAAGACTCTGACCGTGATTACTGGATGAGTGCTGAAGAAGCCAAAAAGTACGGTATGATTGATGAGGTGTTGTCATCTCCCCCCAAGAAATAAGAGCTTTGCTTTTTTATTTTAATGGTTCATTTCGGCGGTGAATCTTATGTTCGATGCTCAATGCAACCGGAAGTGCTTTAATCGCGTAATCAAGGTTGTTGAAGTTACCCCCCCCGGATGTGGAGAAGTTGAGTTTTTAACATGAGCAAGTTTGAATGTTTGCGATGAGGCAACAAATTCACCACGGGTAACAGAAGAACCAAGGCATGCTGTTAAGAGGCGGCCAATGAGATAATGGGGTTAAGCACCTCATGTAGTTTGAAGAAAATTTTAATATGAGAGAAAACGAGGAAGTAAAATGTTCTTTTTGCGGAAGAAAAAAGAGCGATGTTGACCTGATGATTGGTGGCCTCACCGGTCATATTTGCAACAATTGCGTTGAACAGGCTGTGAGGATTATTGAAGAGGAAAGTGACGACCGAATCACGCAAACCATTAACAAGGATTTGGAACTGTTGCGACCTGCAGAAATCAAAAAACACTTAGACAAGTACATCATTGATCAAGATCAGGCGAAAAAAGTTCTCGCCGTAGCGGTATACAACCACTTCAAGCGAATTATGCAACCGGCCAATGACGAGGATGTTGAGATTGAGAAGAGTAATATCGTTTTAGTGGGTCGTACAGGAACGGGGAAAACGCTGCTTGCTAAAACTATAGCGCGAATTCTAAATGTGCCTTTTTGTATTGCTGATGCCACAGTACTCACCGAGGCAGGCTACGTGGGTGAAGATGTCGAGGCAATATTGTCCAGATTATATCAAGCGGCTGATGGTGATGTAAAAGCAGCAGAGCAAGGTATTGTGTTTATTGATGAAATTGATAAAACGGCACGTAAAGGTGATAATGCCTCCATTACCCGTGATGTTTCCGGTGAGGGAGTTCAGCAGGCACTTCTCAAACTACTCGAAGGTAATGTTGTGGGTATTCCTCCACAGGGCGGTAGAAAGCATCCCGAGCAGAAATTGGTTCAAATAGATACAAAAAATATACTTTTCATTTGTGGTGGGGCTTTCGATGGCATTGAACGCATTATCGAGAAGCGCCGGAATGCCCAAACTATTGGCTACGGCAAAAAACCAACCGCTAAGGAAGAAAAAGAAAACCTTCTGAAATATGTGACTCCTGCCGATTTAAAAGCATACGGTTTAATACCTGAGCTTATTGGAAGGATCCCTGTACTTTCACACTTAAACCCACTTGGTAGAAATGCGCTCAAACGCATCCTTACCGAGCCTAAAAACAGCCTGGTTAAACAATACGAAAAGCTTTTTGATTTGGAAAAAGTGGATCTGGTTTTTGAGGAATCGGCGTTAGACCTTGTGGTGGATAAAGCAATGGAGTTTAAACTGGGTGCGCGCGGTTTGCGCTCTATCTGCGAGGCGATAATGTTGGATGCCATGTATGAAATTCCTTCTGAGAAAAAGAATAAAAATAAACGCGAAGAGCTTAGAGTGGATAAAGAATACGCCCAAAAGCACTTGAATGAATCGGCTTTGGAAAAGTTAAAGGTGGCTTAGAGTCGACTTTAAAATAAAATCAGTTGAAAACCCGGTGCATGCCGGGTTTTTTGTTTCCGGAATTTCAGTAATTTTCATCTTACACAGCAATCAACCGGGATATGAAATAAAATAAAGAATGCTTTAATTTATTCCCGATTACCGGCATAGATACGCCGGGTTGAATTATGTGATATATTTCATTATTTTTTAACCTGTTATTTGCCTACAAAATTATCTTTGCAAACATGTTATTAAATATTCCCGACAGCAATAAAAAACGAGTAGTCATTATAGGCGGTGGTTTTGGGGGGATACAATTGATTCAAACCTTACGGCGATCAGGCTTTCAGATTGTACTGATTGATAGAAATAATTTTCACACCTTTCAGCCTTTGCTCTATCAGGTGGCAACCGCCGGGTTGGAACCCGACTCCATCGCTTACCCGTTGAGAAAAATGTTTTTCGGGGTAGATGATTTTTATTTCCGAATGGCCAAAGTGACTGAAGTAGATATTGAAAAAAGCCGAATTACTACGGATGTAGGAGAATTGCAGTACGATTATTTAGTTTTGGCTACAGGTTCTGAAACCAATTATTTCGGCAATAAGAATATTGAGAAGTACTCCATGCCAATGAAAACCGTATCTGAGGCTTTAGATTTGAGGAGTTTGATTTTGCAAAACTTTGAAAAGGCTTTGCTAACGAAGGATATAGACGAGCGCGTTCGTTTGATGAATTTCGTTATTGTGGGTGGAGGACCCACCGGGGTGGAGTTGGCCGGGGCTCTTTCAGAATTGAAGAATCACGTGTTGCCCAAAGATTATCCCGATTTGGACTTTCGTCGTATGGAAGTTCACCTGTTGGAGGCCGGCCCCAAAGTACTCGCAGCCATGAGTGACAAATCATCCAAGACATCAAAAGCCTATTTGGATAAAATGGGAGTAAAAGTTT
>PXEK01000107.1 GCA_003564735.1 Cryomorphaceae bacterium | reverse complement strand
GTATTATTGAGAGTTATGAAGTTTTGGAGGATTCCGTTATTAACTTTGTGCCCGAAAAACGATTTGAGGATGAAATTAAGATGTACCCCAATCCGGCCGTCAATTTAATTTTCACGGAAGTTCCCACAAGTGATGTTCAAATGAGAATTTACGATTCGGGAGGGAGGCAAGTCATGCTGCACAAACCTCAACAGGGCAAAACATCCACAAGATTAAATTTACCTGCGGGACTATACTTTGTAGAGTTCAGTAATTCCGCAGAAAAAACCATTAAACGATTAATCATAAGTCAATAGATAACTATGAAAAAAATAATTTACTCCATTGCTTTTATTGCCGCTACAGGCATGACACTCACCGTACTTAAATCTTCATCTAACGGAGCCCCCGGCAGCTACACTAACTCCCCGATTTCTCAGGGGAATTGCTCTAACTGCCACGGCGGCGGGAATATTACTTTGGATGAAGGGCTTGAATTAACCGGGCTTCCAACCGACGGTTACAATGCCGGTGAGACATACGAACTCACTTTAAGTATCACTAATCCTTCCGGTTCTAACGGCTTCCAGATTTCGTGTTTGGACAGCGATGATAACAATGCGGGAGAATTTACGGCGGGTGCGGGAGCGCGAAGTCAGGGCGGTGCTGCCACCGAAGCCTCCTTAACTCACAGCGGCCCAAACGGCGACGGCGAGTGGACGTTTGAATGGACGGCTCCGCAAGAAAATGCGGGCAACCTCACGTTTTATGCGGTAGGTAACGCCACTCAAGGTACGGGAACAAATCCCGGTGACCGTGTGTATGGAAAAACATTTCCGTTGCAACCCTCAACCGAAACTTTTGTGGCCGAGCATCAACTGAGTGAATTCAACTTATATCCCAACCCTGTAGAAAACTTGTTCTTCGTGGAACACCAATACGAAAACAACTTACCGTACACTATTTTTGACGCTACGGGAAAGTTAGTTTTACAGGGGCAATTGACCGCTTCGAGAAATCCGATTGACGCAAGTCCGCTCAAATCGGGCATTTACTTTTTCAAGAGCGAAAACAAAGTGGTGAGGTTTGTGAAGAAGTGATTTTTGTTTATATATTAAGAGATTGCAAAGACCCTAAAGTCGCAAAGCTGCTTTGTGGTGAACTCATAGAAAGAGTTTTTTTAACATAGAGACACTCTTGCTACCGAATATTACGAACAGAAACGAAGGATCAAAAAAGCGTGCGATTTTTTATAGACCAATTCCTTAGGTTACAATCGAAGAAAAAGTATTACTTGCCCAATTCTTCGATCATGATAGAAATAAAGTTTCCGTAGGTACGGAGCTTAATTATATTCATTTCAGTTGCGATGCTATTTGAAAGGGCAGATCGATATGATGTAAAGGGTAAGCGACTTTAGGAAATTCATGAGGCATATTGCATTTCCTCGTTAACGAGATTAACAAAATTTCCTTGGGTTAAATCAGGAATATCCAACTTGTTGTTCATCAACCATTCATACAAAAACCAAATTCTTCGACTGTATTGACCTGTCGGCTCTATTTGAACCAACGCTGTCATATCTTCTTTAGATAGTTGCTGAAATAGCTTTTTAAAAAACAATAGATTTAAGCCTTCATATTTCAGCGCAAAAACAAGTTGTTTATACAAATTATCTTCAGGCTTATGTCTGGAGGTTAGAACACGCCATTGATTGTCTGTATATTGCCGATTTTTTGTGCTGATTATGGTCAATTTACCGGGCAAAGGCATAGCTAGTTAGAGACTGTCAATTACAGCACCATAACCAACCAAAGTTCCTTTTTCCGGAGCTTGTCTGCCATGAAAAACCGTTATTTGTTGTGAATATTGATTATAGATCATGTGCGCTTGTGAAAAACGATTATTCAAAGGTATGAAATTTATTTACAGCACATGAAAATATTTAATATTTTGTGTTTTATATAAAATAGCCATGCAAAATTTTGCCCATGTACCTCTGAAAATAACATGGAGTATTCCATTTAACTCTAAAAAGACAAATTGTTTACATGTGTAAATTAATATGGTGGCGGATAACTTTCCAAAATATGTGTGATTAGCGGATAAAGGCTTTGAAACCACAAGCAGCGGTGTAAAGTGGATGGACATTGTTGATTTTATTTTGGATATGAGTCGGTAAAGAGAGGAATTGTAAACTTACCGGGATGTGCCCATAATCACTACCACCCTGCTAGGTAACCTACCCCTCACTATACAAAATTCGCGTAGTGTTTCGGGTGCGTTGTTCTAAAATAACCTTATTGTTGCCAATGAGCTTTTTTAAGGTACTATCATTGTAATGGCGCACGGTGAGCAGTTTGAGGTCGCGGTTGAATAACACTCTAAACTCGTTTTGCAATGCTTTGGTGAACTCGTCAATTCGCGGATGATGATCATTCACACAAATTGAAAAATTAATAGCAGAGTTTTGCATGATATCAACCGTGATTCCATGATTTCCCGTAAGCTCAAAAATGCGACTCAGTGCCGTTTCTGCCACAAATGAAAAATCTTTGGGCGAAATGGAAATCAACCGGCGGTTGCTCCTTATGATAAATCATGGCACCCGGTCATCATCCACCGTACTTTCGTTAATAACACTTCCTTCGCTATCGGGCTGATAAAACGACTTTACGTACAACGGAATATTTTTTTCTTGCAGGGGCTGAATGGTCTTTGGGTGAATCACAGAGGCCCCGTAATACGCCAATTCTACAGCTTCACGGTATGAAATATTTTTGAGTAAAACCGTATCGTCAAAATACTTCGGATCGGCATTGAGTACTCCGGGTACATCTTTCCAAATCGTTACGGAATCGGCATTTAAAAAATACGCAAACAAAGCCGCTGAATAGTCAGAGCCCTCCCTGCCCAAGGTGGTGGGATTTAGTGAATCAGCACCGGCAATAAAGCCCTGCGTAACCACGGGACCGTTTTTTTGCTGCAAAAGCGGCGCAAGCTTGGCGTTGATTTGAATTTGCGTTTTAGATTGATCTACTTGTGCCCGCGTAAAATTGTAATCTGTCTTAATAAGCTCACGCGCATCAAACCACTCATTTTTACAACCCGTTGCTTGTAGGTATCGACTTACAATCAACGTACTCAGCAGTTCACCTGCCGGCACCACACGGTCGTAAAAATATTCGAAGTTCGCCGTGGACTTGGTCTGCAAAATATCGGTAAATTCGTTCTGTAAACTCTTCACCGTTCTAAAAATCGCATCATCGGGTTCGAACAACTTTTCGCATACTGCCAGGTGATCGTTAATAACGTCATTAAAAAGCTCTACCCCTTTTTCCCGTTGTGTTTTACAGGCTTCACACACCTGTTCCAATGCGTTGGTTGTTTTCCCCATAGCTGAAAAAACCAGCAGTGATTGCTTAACATCACCCTTTTTGATGATTTCTCCCGCTCGAACTACTGCATCGGCATCTTTAATCGAGGCTCCACCGAATTTATAAATCCACATACCTGTTTTCCTTTTTGCAAGATTAGTAAATTTCACGTTTTCCCTTTCAAAATGATTGCCATGAAAATCTAAATATCTACTTTTACCCTCTCAAATTTATAACTGCATTTAAATCTAAAACTTTCCGGTATGAAATATAAAATACTATTCATGGGTTTAACGCTTGGGTTGGGAGCCACGGGACTTATGGCGCAATCTGAACCGCAAAAACCCACTTATGAGCATAAACTTTATGAGGCAGACGGCAATTACTATCTTCAGCGTTCGATGCCCGTTTACTTGAAGTTTTCAGTTACTCCCGACGGTAAAAATTATCCTTTGCGAAGTAAGCAGCATCCTGAAGATGCCGATCCCATGTATTTGGATGCCGAGGGTATTCACTACATCAGACACAAGTGGGCCGTAGATCCCAACACGGGAAAACCCGTGAGTCCGCAACGTGAAGCCACAATGGAAATTTACGCCGACGGCCTACCGCCGCGTACTACTTTGCGTTTTGAAAACGCCCCTCGCTATGTTCGGGGCGGGACGACCTTCTTCGGTAAAAACTTGAGTTTTGTGCTCACCGCTCGTGATGCCGTTTCAGGTGTTGCCGAAACCCAATATGCGGTTGACGGCGGCTATACTCAATACAGCGGCGATGTTGGTGTGAACAGCGAAGGTGCCAAAACCTTATTTTACTACTCTGCCGATAATGTGGGCAACGTTGAAGATACTCGACAGTCTAACTTTACCGTAGATTTAACGCCGCCCACCTCATCTCACTCGATTGAGGGCATTGTTCACAATAGTAACATCTTGGCTCCGAGTACAAAGTTCAAACTTTCTACTGAGGATAACTTATCCGGCGTACGTGTAACGCGCTATTCATTTGATGCGGGTTCTGACCGAAATTTTAAGGGTTCCATTTCAATGTCGGGACTTCAAGACGGCGAACACACCCTGTACTATTACGCAACAGATAATGTGGACAATACCGCTGATAAAAAGACATTTAAATTCTACTTGGATCGCATTCCGCCAGTGGCCGATGCCTCCATCGTTGGAGACCGCTATGACGGAAACGTGACTTATGTTTCGGCGCGAACCAAGTTTAACATCTCGGCTACAGACAATAAAGCCGGAGTAAAAAACATCTACTACCGTATCAATGAAGGTGAACTGAATACCTTTTCGGGTAATTTCAACCTTCCTGATCAATACGGCAGATACTCCATCAAGTATGATGCGAATGACAACGTTGATAACCTTTCAGCAAACAAGTACTTAAATGTATTTTTAGATAACAGGGCGCCTCAAACGCGCATCAACTACGGAAAACCTCAGTTTTTTGACCGCGACACACTGTTCATCAATAAAGATACGAAAATTACCTTACCTCGATCTGACCAAGGTTCGGGAATCAAGAAAACAGAATACAGTATAGATGGTGGAGCGTGGCAAGACTACAGCGAGTTCACCATTCCGGGTGAAGGTTTTCACACCATCAAGTTCCGCTCTACAGACAACGTAAACAACGTTGAAAAAGAGAAAGAAAGTGAAGTATTTGTTGACAATACACCTCCCGAAATTTTCGTAAACTTCAGTATAAAGCCTATCGGCGAGCGCAGAGGCATGAAAGTTTACCCCAACTACGTGCGCATGTACGTGGGAGCGACTGATAAACATACGGGTACCGAAATTATCAAATACTCGATCAACGACGGTCCTATGACATTGTACTCAAGTCCGCAAACTTTAGATGCCTCCGAACGTAACATTTTTCAAAAGAATAAGAAATACAGCGTTAAGGTTGTAGCTAAGGATAAACTGGGCAACACCGCTGAAAAAACATTTGAGTTTTTGGTAGGTCCGGACGAAGAATAACAGAGTTTAAATCAAGTTAAAAAAGAGGGAATCACATTGTTGTTTCCCTTTTTTTATGCATTTTAGTTTTCGCTTTAGTTGAAAGCGTCAATCAATACTTATGTAATAAACATCTCTATGGAAAAATTGAAAGAAAAACAAGAAGTAATAGATAAGGCCATCGTACAGTTGGAAAACACCATTACCGGTTTAAAAGATGCAGTCAACATGAAAATCAACGCCGGGGAGGCATCGGGTACGAGCGTCACTCAAGGCTCTTTCGGTAGCGGCGACTCGGGCAATGAAAATATGTCAAAAGAAATGGCTTCCATGACCATGAAAGAAGTGACGCACCTGGAAAAAGTTCTGGACACTTTTAAAAAATATCAATTTACCGAACCACATCACGTGGTAGGTCCCCTATCGCTCGTAAAAACCAATGCAGGCAACTTTTTCATTACCTACGCCATTAAAAACGTGAACGTTAACGGTACCACCTATTTTATGCTCGCCACAGACGCTCCTATTTACAAAGTTATGGAAGGCAAGTCAAAAGGCGACTCATTTGAGTTTAACGGCAAAACATTTGAAATAAAAGAAGTACTTTAACTCTTTTGGTCAGAACCGAAATCACGCCGGCTACACTGCCCAAAGCCGGTTTTAAGCAAGAGGAGCGAGAGGTTTAATTCCTGCTTGCCAATCATGTGAATGATTTACCTTTGCGCTCGTTATTATTGAATGATATGAACAACAACTATGAAGCGGTAATCGGTCTGGAGGTGCACGCCCAATTAAAAACAAACAGTAAAGCGTTTTCTCCTGACGAAAATGCCTACGGCGAGTTGCCCAACTCCTTAATTAACCCCATAAGTTTGGGTCACCCGGGCACCCTCCCCGTACTTAATGAAAAATCACCTGAATACGGTGTTAAACTGGGATTGGCCTGTTCCTCAAAAATTACGCGCTTCAATACGTTTTCGCGCAAAAACTACTTTTACGCCGATTTGCCCAAAGGCTATCAAATCACCCAATTTGATACTCCGATTTGCACGGGCGGTTTTATTGAAATTACCGACGAAGAAGGAAACCCCAAAAAAATCAACCTCACCCGTATTCACATGGAGGAAGAT
>PXEK01000302.1 GCA_003564735.1 Cryomorphaceae bacterium | reverse complement strand
GTTTTCAATATCATCTTGCCAAATTCTTTCATTTTCCCTCTTTACTTGGATTATTTTTTCAAAAATTGTATGTTTAAAATCCGTGACCTTTGATTTATTGTCATTGAAGGAGAGTAAATTTTTATTGTTGAGTTTTTCCTTGACCTTTTCAAATACCTCAATCGTGTATTTCACCTCCTCCAAGCTGTGCATAGCTGTGGGGATGAGTCTCAACATAATTGTATTTTTAGGTACTACGGGATAGATTACCATAGAACAGAAAATTCCGTGATTCTCTCGCAAATCAAAAATAATATTGGCCGCTTCAAATTCGCCACCTTCGAGGAATACGGGAGTTACCGGGCTGTTTGTTCTGCCCAAGTTGAATCCTTTTTCTCGTAATCCCGATTGCAAAGCGTTGGCAATTTCCCAAAGTTTAGCCCGGTGTTCGGGCTCATCACGCATCATTTGCAAACGTTTTAATGCGCCTTCAACAATGGGGTAGGGAAGCGACTTAGCAAAAATTTGTGAGCGAGTATTGTATCTCAAGAACTCAATAACCTCCTCGTCACCGGCCACAAAAGCACCAATGGAAGCAAATGATTTTGCAAAGGTTCCAAAGTAAACGTCAATACCGTCTTGGCAACCCTGAGCTTCACCCGCGCCTGCGCCTGTTTCACCCATAACGCCAATGCCGTGAGCATCATCAACAAAAAGTCTGAAATCGTACTGTTGTTTAAGGTCCACAATTTCCTTGAGTTTTCCTTGGTCTCCGGCCATTCCAAAAACACCTTCGGTAATTACTAAGATACCGCCGTTGGTTTTCTCCACTAATTTTGTGGCTCGTTCCAATCTGATTTTGAGTGCCTCAATATCGTTGTGCGGGAAAACGAAGCGTTTACCCTGGTGCATTCTCATGCCGTCCATGATACAAGCGTGTGATTCAGAGTCGTAAACCACCACATCGTTGCGATCCAAAAGAGCGTCAATGGTCGAGGCGCACCCTTGATAACCGTAGTTCAGCAAAATGGCATCTTCTTTATGTACATAAGAAGCAAGCTCAGCCTCCAATTTTTCGTGCATGGAGGTGTTCCCGCTCATAATTCGGGCCCCCATCGGGTTGCCTAAACCGTAAGTTTTGGCCGATTCTGCATCAACCTTTCTTATTTCGGGGTGGTTAGCCAAGCCCAAATAATTGTTTAAGCTCCAAACCAACACATCTTTATCCCTAAATTTCATTCTGCTCGCAATTTCACCTTCCAGCTTCGGGAAAGTAAAATAACCATGACTCACTTGTGAGTATTGTCCCAAAGGACCCTTGTTCACTTTTATCTTATCAAATATATCCACGAAATCTCAATTTTACCTTGGTTCATTATTAATCCGCAAAAGTACCATTATTTACCGGTAGTACAAAAGTAGCATTTTTTTTCGGCTTTTGGTCAGAGCCCCCCTACAGCCTTACTTCGACTTGAGGGTTGGGTACAATAAAACAGCATTTTAAACGTCTAACAACCAAAATATTCGGAGGAAAGTCAAAAATATGACATACGGTTCTGAAAACAGAAATTAAATGTACCTTTGCAAAATGTTTTTACGTCAAAAAATCGGCCTTGCGCTTTTTGTGTTCCTATTTGTTTTAACGGCGTGTAGTGAGTACAACAAAGTGTTAAAATCTAGCGACTTGGAGTGGAAGTACGAAAAAGCGATGGAATATTACGAAAAAGAAAAGTTTTACAAAGCTTATCCGTTGCTTGAAGAACTGGTGACGTATTATCGCGGCACCGACAAGGCCGAAGACCTGTATTACGTTTACGCTTATACGGATTATAAACTTGAAGATTACCTATTGGCCAGTCACCGTTTTAAGCAGTTTGTGAAAACGTTCCCGCGTTCTGAAAAAGCTGAAGAATGCAGGTATATGAGTGCTTATTGCGCTTATTTGATGTCACCGGAGTTTAGTCTCGATCAAGAGCCTACTTATGACGCCATTAGTAAATTACAATTGTTTATTAATGAGTATCCACGGTCTGCCCGTGCAGATACCTGCACACAATTAATTGGTGAATTGGAAGAAAAACTGGAGCTCAAAGCTTACATGGCAGCCAAGCAATATTATAAGATGCAAGATTATAAAGCGGCATACACCACTTTTGAGAACCTTTTAAAAAAGTATCCCGGTTCTAAATATACTGAGGAGGCTTACTTCACCATGTTCAGCGCAAAGTACGAGCTGGCAATGAAAAGTGTAGCCTCAAAACAACAGGAGCGAGTGGAAAAAGCAACCAAAGCATACGTTCAATACGTTGATAGGTATCCAAGAGGAAAATATGTGGGAAAATCAGAAAGAATGTATAACGACCTGATTGAACTTAAAGAGACGTTTAACGTTGTTGCGAAATGACGATTGCGATAAGGTGTTGTCAACCCGCATCACGTTGTACATAGCTGTTTGATAAGAATAAATAACCGTCAATAAAACTAAAGCAAATATCAGTAAACACAAAGATATGGAATACAAAAAAGGAGATGCGCCCTTAACCACCGTTTCAAGAGATACGGCGGAAATTTCAAAGAAAACCGGAAATATCTACGAAGCGTTGGCCATCGTGGCAAAACGCGCCGATCAGATGGGCTTGGAAATTAAAGAAGAACTCACATCTAAACTGGAGGAGTTTGCCTCATCTACCGATAATTTGGAGGAAATCTTCGAAAACCGAGAGCAAATTGAAATATCTCGTTTTTATGAGCGCTTACCTAAACCTACGGCGTTTGCTCTTAAGGAGTTTATGGAAGACAAAACCTATTTTAGAAATCCGGCTAAGGAAGCGAGCGAGGAGCAAGACGAGAAGTAAATCCCCTCGATCTTGTTAAGTCCTCATTTTTAAGGATTAACCGGAGCACTTTCTTTCGTCGATTTAAGCACAATTCACCATGCTGGCAAATAAAAAAGTACTGTTGGGCGTAACGGGTAGTATATCCGCTTACAAAGCCGCGTATTTTATTCGCGAATTGGTGAAAAACAATTGTGAAGTAAAGGTCGTGATGACCAAGGCGGCATCAGAATTCATTGCACCGCTTACCTTGGCTACACTGTCAAAAAACCCCGTTTATCAAGATTACGTCGCCTCGAAATCGAGCGGTACGTGGAACAACCATATCGATTTAGCCCTTTGGGCCGATGTGGCCGTTATAGCCCCTTGTACCGCCAATACGCTCAGTAAAATAACCTCGGGCGCTTGTGATAATTTACTTACGGCGGTAATTCTAAGTTTAAGGTGTCCGCTATTTATCGCCCCCGCCATGGATGTGGATATGTACAAACATCCCGCTACCGTTCACAATTTGCAAGTTATAAAAAGTCGTGGGGTTAGAATAATTGAGCCTGATTCCGGTGAATTGGCCAGTGGGTTATCAGGCGAGGGCAGACTCCGCGAGCCGTTGGAAATGGTTGAAATTTTGTCACAACATTTTGAAGAGTCTCTGTTGCTTAAAGGAAAAACATTTTTGGTTACCGCCGGACCTACCTACGAGGCGATTGACCCCGTGCGTTTTTTGGGGAATCGCTCCTCGGGAAAAACCGGAGTAGCACTGGCCGATGAATTGGCCTCACGCGGCGCCGATGTTCATCTGATTCAAGGTCCCGGGAGTGCTGCTGCAATACAATCCCGCGTAAAAACCATGCGTGTTCAAAGCGCCCGAGAAATGCTCAAAGCTTGTGAGCGCGTTTACAAAGAATGTGACGGTGCCGTTTTTTCTGCCGCCGTTTCAGATTATCGTCCTGATAAAGCACATGATTCAAAAATTAAAAAAGAGGGCAATACACCTACTGTTACATTGGTCGAAAACCCCGACATTGCCGCCGAATTAGGTAAAATTAAAAAATCGGGAGTTATTCACGTAGGGTTTGCTTTGGAAACCGACAACGTGGAAGAAAATGCACGTAAAAAGCTGATAAACAAAAATTTTGATATAATCGTCCTTAACAGTCCGGGAAAAAACACAGGCTTTGAACACGATACCAATCAAATTAACGTTATAACAAAAAACAAAAAACAATCGTTCAAGCTAAAAACCAAAACGCTTTTGGCTAAAGATATCGTTGATGAGATACAGCTTCATTTTACTTAGTTTTTTATTCTATTCCGGTATTGCGGCGGCTCAAGACGTGCTGGCCACTATTGAGGTGAACGCCGAGCGTATTACCAATACGGAGCAGACACTTTTTGAAGACATGCGAGAGTCATTGATGGAGTTTGTGAATAACCGTAAGTGGACAGCCGATAAATTTAAACCCGCCGAGCGAATTGAGTTTAGCATGCTCATCATTCTTGACCAAGCCAACGGGGAAAACTTTACGGGTTCTATCCAAGTGCAGGCACGCCGACCTGTTTACATGTCAGGATACAACTCATCCCTCATCAACCATAAAGATCCTGATGTTTCGTTCAATTTTTCTAAATTTGACGTTTTGCAATTTAGCGATCAGGCGGCTACACAAAATGAGCTAACGGCTATTATCGCATTTTATACCTACTTGGTTATTGGTATGGATTATGATTCTTTTTCTCCCAAAGGCGGGACGGATTATTTGAATAAAGCGCTCAATATCCTCAACCAGTTTTCTTCGGCCAGTTCGCCGGGGTGGAAGGCCTTTGAAAATCAAACCAATCGCCATTGGGTGATTACCAATTATATGGACTCTCGTTTTGAGCCACTTCGTGAGTGTATGTATCTATATCATCGCAAAGGTTTGGATGTAATGCATAAAGATGCAAAAAAAGGGAGAAAGGAGATGCTGGAAGCGCTAAAGCCCCTCGAAAAAGTGTATCGAAATATGCCCAATAACATTAATATGCGCATGTTTTTCAATGCTAAATCTAATGAAATCGTGAATGTATTCTCTGAAGGCGAAGGCGAGGAAAAGTCTGAACTGGTGAAATTGCTTCAAACCATATCTCCGGGTAACAATCAAAAATGGAGTAAAATACAATAAAGCCCGTCAACCTCAAAATTACTACAGCCGCGTATGGAATGGTTTAAAAGCTGGTTTGAAACCTCCTATTACCACATATTATACAAAAACCGAAATACTGAAGAAGCTGCCGGTTTTATTCAAAGATTGGTAACCGAAATCAAAATACCCGCCGGCGCTCGCGTTTTGGATTTGGCGTGCGGTAAAGGCCGGCACTCTGTCACCTTAGCAAAGCTTGGCTTTGAAGTTACCGGGGTTGACTTATCCCAAAACAGTATTGAATCGGCTCGCCGGCATTCACTCCCCAATCTCTCTTTTGCCATTCACGATATGCGCAAGCCTATGGACCAACGGTTCAATGCCGTTTTTAATTTTTTCACCAGCTTCGGGTATTTCGATGACCTCGCCGATAATGTAGATGTACTCAAATCCGTAAGCAGTATGTTGGATGATGACGGAACCTTCGTTTTGGACTATCTCAATGCGAATTACACCAAGCAGCATTTGGTTCTGACCGAAAAAAAACAAATAGAAGGTGTTGACTTTGAAATTTCACGTAAAGTTGAAGACGGGTTCATCATTAAAACCATTGCGGTAAATGATGCCTCAAAAGAATTCAAGGGTGAGTATCAAGAGAAGGTTGCCGATTTTTCGCTCCGTGATTTTGAGGAACTGATGCAAAAAACAGGTATGCGCGTGAAAACGACTTACGGCGATTATGATTTGAGGGCTTTTGATGCCGAGTTATCTCCTCGGCTGATTTTGGTTTGCGAAAAAGTGAAATGATATTTTGGTCAGAACCAAACAGAATCCCCGAGTGGTAAGAAAAACCGGCTCTGATTAAGGAAATGTAATAGTTAGATAAGAAAGTATTAAGCATTTAATTACTTCGGATGCCGTTGTGCTCCTATCTTTGCACTCATTATTAAATCAATAAAAAGAAATTATTATGTCAGTTTTAGTAGGAAAAAAAGCGCCTGATTTTAAGGCATCTGCCGTTGTAAACGGAGAGGATATTGTTGAAGATTTTACATTGGAGCAATTCAAAGGTAAAAAGAATGTGTTGTTGTTCTTTTACCCCAAAGATTTCACTTTTGTTTGCCCCACCGAGTTACACGCATTTCAAGAGAAATTGGATGAGTTTAAGAAGCGCGACGTTGAGGTGGTAGCGGTATCAACCGATACAGAGCAATCGCACTGGGGATGGTTACAAATGTCAAAAGATGACGGTGGAATTAAAGGTATAACTTACCCGGTAGTTGCCGATACCAACAAAACCATTTCACACAATTACGACGTTTTGGCCGGTGAGTTTTATTACGATGAAAATGACCAATTGGCTACAGACGGTGAAATGGTAGCCTATCGCGGTTTATTCTTAATTGACAAGGAAGGTGTTGTTCGTCATCAGTTGGTGAATGATATGCCTTTGGGACGAAACGTAAATGAGGCTTTGAGAATTGTTGACGCACTTCAGTTCTTTGAAGAAAAAGGCGATGTTTGTCCCGCTAACTGG
>PXEK01000019.1 GCA_003564735.1 Cryomorphaceae bacterium | reverse complement strand
TTGTAGCCGATGAGACCCGGGTAACGCAATGAGCGCACATCCACACCGTACTTTTCATGGTAATAAGCGTTCCAACGTTCTCCCGCCAATTTAGAAATACCGTAAACCGTATCCGGATCGGCCACGCACTTTTGAGGCGTACTTTCCTTGGGGGTATTCGGTCCGAAAACAGCGATAGAGCTTGGCCAGAAAATCTTTTTAATTACTCCCTCTTTCGCCAGGTTTAATGCGTTGAAATGACCTTCCATGTTCAACTTCCACCCCAACTCGGGTTTTTGCTCGGCAGTAGCCGATAAAAGTGCGGCAAGATTATAAACCGTGTGAATGTTATACTCTACAGCCAACTCCCTAAAACGTGCCGAATCCATCACATCGAGTTTTTCAAAAGGGCCGCTTTGAGCCTCGGGAGTTCTCACATCGGTTGCCAATACATTATTTATCCCGTGCTTTTCGCGCAACGCTTCAACCAGCTCGCTACCCACCTGTCCCAAAGCGCCGGTAACCATTATCTTATGATTTGCCATATTTTTCTCTTTGATGGCCGCAAAAGTATCCGATTAGCCGAAACCGTTACTTGCATCACGGTTAATTTTTCTTACCGGTGCTTATGACATTACGGATTTTTGAATTCCTATTCAATATCGCACCCGTGATGCTCTGCAAAACTTATTACTTGTACCTTCGCAACCACTAAAGAACGTGCATTATGTTGCAAAATAGCGATGAATTTGAAATTGTGATTAAAACCCACGCGGGGTTGGAAGAAGTACTCGCCGACGAAGTCACCGTTTGCGGGGCAATTGAACCCAAAATTATTACCAGAGGCGTAAAATTTAACGGAAACCGGGAGCTGCTTTACCGCTGTTGCTTAAAGTCACAAACGGCAATGAACATTTTGGTCACCGTTGCGGAGTTCGAAATCAACTCTATGGACGATTTGTATCAAAAGACCCTGGACATCGCCTGGGAAAAACTTTTTTCGTTAGATAAAACCTTTGCCATTAAAGGCGTAGTTTACGCTGATTACGTCAAGAACACCAACTTTCCGGCGCTGCGCGTAAAAGACGCCATTGCCGACAGATTCTTAAAACAATTCAAAGAACGTCCCAACGTACAAAAAGACAATCCCGACATTTTAGTGCAGTTGTTATTGCGCGATAAACAAGTAACATTATCGCTCGATGCCGGCGGCAATCCCTTAAATCAAAGAGGATATCGAATGAGCGGACTCGAAGCGCCCCTCAACGAATCACTGGCTGCCGGAATTTTGAAACTGGCCGGATGGGATATGAAAACAGACCTTTACGACCCCTTTTGCGGTTCGGGAACACTCATCACCGAAGCAGCTATTATGGCTACCAACAAAGCGCCCAACGCCACACGTAAATACTTTTGCTTGAAAAACTTCAAGGGCTACAATGCCAAGCTGTGGTACGAACTCATTGACGAGTACCGCGAAAATGAAATTCCGCTCGAATGTAACTTTTACGCCGGCGACCACTACCGCGGTGCGGTGGAAACTACCAGAAAACACTGGATTAAATTAGGTATGCCGCTCAATAAACTCGAGTTAAAAAACAATGACTTCAAAAGTCTGGAGCCCGCACCCGGCAAAAAGTTTTTATTGACCAATCCGCCCTACGGCAAAAGACTTACAGCTAAAAACTTACCATGGGTTTACCGGGAAATAGGTAATATGCTCAAGCATAAATTTTCGGGAAATAAAGCCGCGGTTTTTTCGGGTTCTGAAGAAGGGATGAAAAATGTGGGTCTAAAACCGTTAAAGAAAATAAAACTGTTCAACGGACCTATTGAAAGCAAACTACATTTATTCGAGATATATGAGGGGTCACGAAAAAGCAGACCAAAACCGAATAAACACAAATCAATTTACCGAAAAACAAAATAATATTTTAAATTAGATATTAGTATTTTCTTAACGCATTAGATTATCGATTAATACAAAACTATTTTATAACTTGCGTTCGCTTATTTTTTGCTAAATAATTTTGACAAAAAAATTTAAAAGCGCTTTTAAACCTAACAGGTATGAAACTACTTACACTATGCTTCCTTGGTCTTATTCTTCCATTCAGTTTTACAAATGCACAAGAAAAAGATAAACGCAAGTTAGAAATTTTTGTAGAGGCGTTTGAAAAAGATAAACGCGTTAAAAATGTAACCTTTGAGCTCATTAAAAACGGAGAAGAAATTTCGAAAACCGAATCAAAAAATGGTCGGTTCAGCTTCATAATTTCCGAAGGAGGTGGAGTGTATTCACTTTTCGCCAAGAAAAAGGGCTACCTCACAAAAGAAATTATCTTTCAAACACGAAACTTCCCTTTTGAAAAAGACTACGAATATCAAGATTTATATATTGAATTTATACCTATAAAGAACAATCAGGAGGCTAATTACATTTTTAAAGGTCAAATGATTTTTGAACCGGAAAGCAGAGCCTACAAAGTGGAAAAAATAGATTCAGCGCTAATTAATTTGGAGAAAAATTATAAAAAATTAGAATCACGACTTGATAAAGTACATCAAAATGCAGTTGAAAACGGTGATGCACTTGCCATGCTGGAAGAGTTCGAATACGCCAAAAACTTTTACGAGCTAGCCTTAGACGCCAAACCCGATGATGTTTACAGCCGAGAATCCGCAAAAAAAATGGACTCTTTAGCGGCACTTCAAAAACAACAAATAGAGGAAGAGCGGGAGCAAGTGATGATCGCCCTAGCAGCATCTGATGATGAGCAAAAACCGAATAAGGATCGTGTAAAAGAGGATCAAGGAGCAACCCATTCGGAAGCAAATGATCAACCCAAAACAAAGAAAGCCGACAAAAAGCCAAAAATACCGCAAAGCGAGTACTACAGTGTTCAACTGGGTGCTTTTCACGATTGGTACGACGAAACCGCTTTCAGTGAAGTTCCCGACCAAATTGTTGCTCAAGGATCAGACTTCAAACGTGTATTAAGCGGAAGATTCAATGACCGCAACAAAGCCATTGAACGCATGAACACACTGAAACAAAACGGCTTCCCCGATGCTTTTGTAGTCACAATGAGCGGTGAGGAAAGAGTTGGATTTTAATGCCCTCAGATGAATAACGATAAACCTCCCTTTTTTAAGTCTTGGCGTAATTTATATTTCTTCGTTTTAGGATTTTTGGCTCTCCAAATTATACTTTACTTCCTTCTTTCGTTGTTGTGGTGAGTGTTTCCTTCGCGTCGCTATATTTGCACAATAATCGGCTAAACGTAATATTTCCGCGTGGCTCGTTATTGAAACTGTTGAATTGGGTAAATGAATGACAAACAGGCGTACTTGAGATTTTGTGAAAATAGCAAAAACCAAATCCCGGTGTTTTTCACACCTTGGTGGCTCGACGCAGTTTGTGAAAACGATTGGGAATCCGCCACAATTTATAAAGGAGATGACTTTCACGCCGCTTGGGTGTATCAACGTTCAAGCAAATACCTTTTCAACAGAATTTTAACGCCGCCCCTCACCCCTTATCACGGTATGATCATCAACTACCCGCCTGAACAAAAACCCGCCACTAAAAGGTCGTTCGAGAAAAAGACCATTGAAGCGCTCATAAAAAAGCTGCCCGCATTCGATTATTTGGATGTCAATCTGCACCCCGAACTAACCAACTGGCAACCCTTATATTCGCGCGGCTTTTCACAAACCACAAGGTACACCTACCGGTTAAACACAACAAAGGAAGTTGGTGAACTTTGGAATAACCTCAACCCCTCCGTTCGAAAAGCCGTTAAAAAAGCACGTGACCGCTTCGGTATTACGGTTGTTGAAAGTAAAGATTTTGAGTCGTTTTACAACTTACACACCCAAACATTCCAACGAAAAGACAGCGCACCGCCGCACACCAAATCACTATTTCAAAAACTGGAAACGGCCTGCTCAAAAAACAATGCACGCAAAATATTTATTGCCGAAGATGAAAAAGGTCAAAAGCAATCGGCAGTTTACTTGGTTTTTGATGAACATAACGTTTACTATTTAGCGGGAGGCACCAACCCCGACTTTAAAAACACTGAAGCTGCTACCTTAGTGATGTGGCACGCCATAGAGTACGCCGCGAAATCGGGATTTAAGGTTTTTGATTTTGAAGGCAGCATGATAGAGTCTATAGCCTCGTTTTTTAGTGCATTCGGAACCGAACAAATACCCTACCACAGAATTACAAAAGCCAATCACCCGCTTTTTAAACTGATAAAAAGGTAATCGAATATGGAAGAAGCCTTCATAAAGTACATTCAAAGTCAAAAGCTGTTTCAAAAAAATCACCGTATTTTGGTTGGCGTCAGTGGTGGCTTAGACTCTGTAACCCTTTGTGAACTTTTACATACAGCCGGCTACACGTTTGCTATTGCACATTGTAACTTTGGCTTGAGGGGCAGTGAAAGCGACGCCGACGATATTTTTGTGGAGTCGCTGGCCCAAAACTACAAAGTTCCCCACTTCAAAAAATTCTTTGACACCGAAAAAGTTGCCGGGGAACAGGGCATTTCAATCCAAATGGCCGCACGCGAATTGCGTTTTGAGTGGTTTGAGGAACTACGCACCAAAAATAACTTTGACTTCACCGCCATAGCCACTCACCACGATGACAACATTGAAACTTTTTTCATCAACTTGCTGCGCGGTACCGGCCTTAAAGGACTCACTGGAATCGAACCCAAAAACCACCCCATCGTGCGACCCTTGCTTTTTGCCTCGCGTAATGAAATATTAAAATACGCTCGCAGTTCGGGGTACACGTGGCGTGAAGACAGCTCAAACGAAAACACCAAGTACTTGCGCAATAAACTCCGAGCAGAGGTAATTCCGGTTCTGAAAAAAACAAGCGAAACCTTTGAGCAAATCTTTCATGATAACTTTCAGAACCTCGACCAAGCTCATCGCTTTATCGAAGATGTTCTCAACAACACCATCAATGAAATAAAAAGCGAAGAAAACGGCATAACCTCCATGAACCTTAAGCACCTGAGGACTAACTCTAATGCCGGCTTCATTCTTTTTCACATTCTCAACCCCTATGGCTTTAATCGGAACCAAATCGAACAAATATCAAATGCCGTTTTTCGAAACCACCCCGGAAAACAATTTTTCTCGGGGAATTACCAATTGACCGTCGATCGAGATAAAGCCTTCATCAGCGGTATTGAGACTCTAAGAAAAGGCTCTGCCCAACTTCCCGGCAGGGCAACGGTAATCGAACAACCCTTGAAAATTTCAACGTCGGTTTTTAACGCCGGGGAATATGAAATGGAGAAGGATGCAAACACGGCACAGTTGGATTATGACAAACTAAAATTCCCGCTATTGCTGCGCTTCCCAAAAAAAGGAGACCGTTTTGTACCTTTAGGCATGAAGGGGAGTAAACTGCTGAGCGACTATTTTATAGATGAGAAAATACCGCAAAACAAAAAGTCTCAAATACCGGTTGTGGAAAGTGCGGGCGAAATTGTTTGGGTTTTTGGCATGCGCATTAGCGACCGTTTTAAAATCACTTCAGAAACCAAAACCGTTTACGTGATTCAGCAAATAAATGAATAACAAAAAAATCAAAGATGCAGCCCTATTCTACTCTTGCCTGAGCGCACTTTTTGTGGCCGCCTTGGTTACCACCAACCTCATAGCCAATAAATTTGTATCTGTTGATTTGGGCTTTCACACTTTCAAAATATCTGCGGGCGTTTTACCCTACCCCATTACTTTTTTAATCACGGATATTTTATCTGAAATATACGGTCAAAAAAAAACCCAACGCGCAGTATTCGCAGGATTTTTAGCCGCTGTTTTCGTTTTGGGCATTTTGTGGCTGGGTCACCAATTCCCCGCTATTGATGATTCGCCCGTTAGCGACCAAGAGTACGAAACGGTTTTTAAAAGCAGCGGCCGAGTGATTTTTTCCTCAATGCTGGCCTACCTCGCAGCACAATTTGTTGATGTTCGCCTTTTTCACTTTTGGAAGCGGCTCACTAAGGGTAAACACCTGTGGTTGAGAAACAACTTCTCAACCGTTCTTTCTCAACTTACCGATACCACACTGGTGGTAGCCGTTTTATTTTGGGGACGTATGGAAATCACTGAAATGGGCATTTTGATCTTGAACGGTTGGGTGTTCAAAGTACTCGTAGCCGCGGCAGATACACCCGTTCTTTATGCCGCCGTTTGGGGAATAAAAAAATACTTTAAACTCCAACCCGGTGAGGAAATTCAATAAACCACTATTAACACGAGTCTCACAAAAATAATTTACCCCTAAATTCGTATTAAAAAGTCGTAGTGTGACGGTTAATGAGTTAATTCGCCCGATGTTGAATGTGAGGAGTTTGCGAGGTGCTTTTTTGTTTTTCCTTCTCTGTTGGCCTTTCGTTGTCGTAAGTCAAGAGTTTGGCGGCACCAATTTGCGCGTAAAAACCCTGCCCGTAAGCGAC
>PXEK01000052.1 GCA_003564735.1 Cryomorphaceae bacterium | reverse complement strand
CGACGCTCTTCCGATCTCTGCTCTTTGCTAGAGCCGGTGACGCTTACTCTTACAATACAGGAGAAAAAATGGTGCGCTACACCGAAGAAAAGATCACAAATCTCGTAATGTCTGACTACAACGAGAAAAAAATCGCTATAATGGCTCCCTTAGTAAGGGGTAGAAAAGGACACTACAGGGAGTTATTCGAAAGTGCGGCCAAAAAAGGGTATGTGAAAGTTAGGGTTGACGGTGAAATTCAAGACATCGTAAGAGGAATGAAACTCGACCGGTATAAAGTTCACGACATCGATTTAATAATCGACCGCATTGCCGTTACCGAAGATAAAAAAACGAGAATATCCGGCTCTCTTAAAACCGCATTCAAACAAGGTAAAGGAATGCTCTCCATTTACGACTTCGAAAGTGATAGCGTAAGGCATTTTTCTAAAAACCTCATGTGCCCCACCACCGGTATTGCGTATGACGATCCCGCTCCCAATATTTTCTCATTTAACTCACCATACGGGGCATGTACAACGTGTAAAGGACTGGGTATAGTAGATGAGCCCGATTTGAGTAAAGTTATACCCGACGATTCCAAATCCATAAAGCAGGGGGGCATAGCTCCATTGGGCGAATATAAAAACAATGCGCTTTTTAAACAGGTTGAGTACATCGCTATAAAATTTAAATTCAAAACCACCGACCCGGTCAAATCCATTCCGAAAAAAGGTTTGGATGCCATACTCTATGGTCATCATGACCCCTCCTTTAGTTTCAAAGATGACACCGTGGGCATTAGCCGTTCGCTGCACATTAACTTTAAGGGCGTTGTAAACTGGATTATGGATCAAACCACAGGAAAAGGTCCAAAAGGATTACAACGCAGAGCACAACAGTTTGTCGTAAAACAAAAATGCCCCAAATGCAACGGCACCAGGCTTAAAAAAGAATCACTGCACTTCAAAATAGACGGTAAAAATATAAGTGAACTCGCCAATTTGGATATCATACAACTTCAATCGTTTTTTGAAGGTATTGAAGAAAGACTCACCCAAAAACAAAATAAAATTGCGGCGGAAATCCTTAAAGAAATACGCAGCCGTATAGGATTTTTACTTGATGTAGGACTCAATTACCTTACAGTGAATAGAAGTTCTAGAACCTTATCCGGCGGGGAAGCCCAACGAATAAGACTTGCCACGCAAATAGGTAGTAAATTGGTGGGGGTATTGTACATTTTAGACGAGCCCAGCATAGGCTTACACCAAAGAGATAACCAGAGGTTAATCAACGCATTAAAAGAGCTTAGAGACATTGGCAATTCGGTGTTGGTGGTAGAGCATGACAAAGACATGATTTTAGAATCGGATCACGTTATTGACTTTGGACCCGGGGCAGGAGTTAACGGAGGTAAAATCATTGCACAAGGTAGTCCCGGAGAACTCAAAGCCGCCAACTCGCTCACCACGGATTACCTTTTAGGTCGTAAAACTATAAAGGTACCCCAACAACGCCGAAAGGGAAACGAGAAACACCTAGAAATCAAAGGAGCTCGTGGGAATAATCTCAAAAACCTTGACGTGAAAATTCCATTGGGCACATTTGTTTGTGTTACGGGAGTGTCGGGTAGCGGAAAATCAACACTCATTAACGAAACACTCTATCCGTTTTTAAGTCAATACTTCTATAAGTCGTCAAAATTCCCCTTGGAATACACGAAAATCAAAGGACATGAAAACCTTGACAAGGTAATAGATATTGATCAATCGCCTATTGGCAGAACACCGCGAAGTAACCCCGCCACCTACACAGGTGTTTTTGATGATATACGCAGGTTATTCGCCGATTTACCCGAAGCCAAAATCAGGGGCTATAAACCGGGCAGATTCTCCTTTAACGTCAAAGGCGGCAGGTGTGAAGATTGCGGTGGAGCGGGTGTAAAAACCATTGAAATGAACTTTTTACCCGATGTTCATGTCAAGTGTGAAACGTGCCGGGGAAAGCGATACAATCGAGAGACCCTCGAAGTACGATATAAAGGACATTCAATTTCTGACGTGTTGGAAATGAGCATTGAGAAAGCCCTTCCGTTTTTCGAAAACATTCCCTCTATCAAACAAAAGCTCGAAACACTAAATCGCGTAGGGTTGGGTTACCTCACTTTAGGCCAATCTTCAGTTACCCTATCAGGCGGTGAAGCCCAACGCGTTAAACTGGCATCTGAATTATCAAAAACCAATACGGGAAGTACATTTTACATCTTGGATGAGCCCACTACCGGTTTGCATTTTGAGGACATTAGAATATTGCTCGAAGTACTTCAAAGCTTGGTGGATAAAGGCAATACCGTTGTAGTCATCGAGCATAACATGGATATTATTAAAGTGGCTGATTACATCATCGACATTGGGCCTGAGGGCGGAGTAAACGGAGGTACACTCATCACCAAGGGCACTCCTGAACAAGTAGCAAAACATAAAACATCGTACACGGCGAAATTCCTCAAGCAGGAGTTGCAAAATAGTTAATACATAGGTTTATTTAAATTAAGCAGAATCGTTTTTTTCAGAGCCTAAAAATACCTACTTTTAAAATTAACCGGGAAACAACTAACATCCTTTTTCCGTAATAGAAGGTATTCTTTTGCGTTAGATATTCGTAATATTTATCGCATACATTATTGATTCAATAATTCGAAAAAAACGGATTTTAAAATATATTTTTGCAGTCATGAATATAGCAGTAATCTTTATAGCCATAGGTCTTTTAGCACTTGGTTTTGCGGGCATTGCCATAAAAATACTCGTAAAAAAAGAAGGGAAATTTGCGGGGACATGCGCGAGTAATAATCCGTTTTTGAATAAAGACGGAGAAGCTTGCGGCCTTTGCGGGGCAAAACCTGAAGAGAAATGTAATAACGATTAAGGGAGTTTGTTTTGAAACAAAAGTCCCCTTTTAAACCCTACATTATCGGTATAGCCGGAGGCAGTGCATCGGGCAAAACTTCATTTTTGCGTGATATCAAATCACGCATGCCCAAAGGGTCGGTTTGCATAATTTCCCAAGACAACTATTACAAACCAATAGAAGAACAGGAAAAAGACCCGAACGGAATAGTGAATTTCGATTTGCCCGGCAGCATTAACAGGGTCAGCTTCTACAGGGACTTAATCAACCTCAACAACGGTAATAAGATTACCATAAAGGAATATACCTTTAATAACTCCAATAAAATCCCGGGCAAAATAGAAGTGAAACCGGCTCCTATCATCATCATGGAAGGTTTATTCATTTTCCATTATGAAGAAATCAGAAAAGCCTTGGATTTGCGCGTTTACATTGATGCACAAGAAAATGTGAAATTACAGCGTCGTATTAAACGTGATGCAGAGGAGCGGGGTTATCCTGAAGACGAAGTAAAGTACCAGTGGAATCACCACGTTATGCCGTCATATAAAAAGTACTTGCGCCCCTACCGTGACGATTGCCACATCATTATCACCAATAACAGTCACTACACCAAAGGGCTTGACGTGTTAGTCAATCATCTTAAAAGTCAGTTACCCGAGAACTTTAGTTCTCGTTTTATTACGGGTAAAATACAAACCGAACAAATCAAATCCTCCACATAAGAATAGTTGATCACTGATAATCAACCTTTCTTTTTGCGTTCGATTACTCTTTTAGCGGCTTCAACCACGTTCGGGGTATCTATACCGTATTTAGTCATTAATTCTGCGGGTTTACCCGATTCGCCAAATGAATCATTAACCGCTACAAATTCCTGAGGTACAGGAAAATTACGTGTAGTGCATTGTGCAATACTTTCACCCAATCCGCCGTTGATTTGATGTTCCTCAGCGGTAACCACGCATCCCGTTTTTTTCACAGATTCCAACACTGCTTTTTCATCTAGTGGTTTAATCGTATGAATATTGATGATTTCAGCATCAATCCCTGCCTCGCGAAGTTGAACTTCGGCTTCAACGGCCTTCCATACTAAATGACCCGTAGCAATTATTGTGACATCGTTTCCACGTTTCAGAGTTACGGCTTTACCAATTTCAAAATTTTGATTCTCAGGTGTAAAAATAGGCACCTTAGGACGGCCAAACCTCAGATAAACCGGTCCCTCCATATCCGCTATGGCCTTTGTGGCAGCCTTGGTTTGATTAAAATCACAGGGATTAATTACTGTCATGTGGGGAAGCATTTTCATCATGCCCAAATCTTCAAGGATTTGGTGAGTTGCCCCGTCTTCACCCAAAGTTAACCCGGCGTGACTCGCACAAATTTTGACATTTTTACCTGAGTAGGCAATAGATTGTCTTATTTGATCGTAAACCCTACCTGTGGAGAAGTTAGCAAAAGTTCCCGTGAACGGAATTTTACCGCCAATGGTTAAACCTGCGGCAAGTCCCATCATATTGGCCTCGGCAATACCGGTTTGAAAAAACCTTTCAGGATAGGCATCAGCAAAAGCATTCATTTTTAGTGACCCTGTTAAGTCGGCACACAAAGCCACTACGTTAGCATTTTCTTTTCCCAGCTCTGCCAAGCCTTCACCAAATCCCGAACGGGTATCTTTTTCACCGGTTACTTTTACGATTAAATCCATTTCCTCTGTTTTTATTTTTATTTGTTTGGGGTTCTGACCAAAATCATCACCTGCTTATATTCAAAACTTTTGACTCTCCTGCCTTAATAGAAAAATCTTCCTCTCTGCTGTACTTTGTATCAATGGCGTTTCTAGCTCTAAAAACAATTTTATATCTTCCGGGCTGCAACCTAAACGACTCATTACCGCCGTGCTCAGCTAAATTACAAACCCACTCAATGCCTTCAGCCGTTATTTGGAAAATGCTTCCGAAACCCTGCGCACCTTTGACTATTGTAACCAAGCCGGGCGGTGGCAATTCAATGGTTGTGGTATGGCTTTGCTTAATATCAACTTTTGACAAATAAGTGCGAGGGAGAGTAAGTATTTCAAGATCATAAAACCCGTTTAAGTACTTATGCTCAGTACCCAGCGTTTGAATATTAAGTGTTTGCATTTTGCCGTGTTTTCTCACAATGGCATGCGGTTGTTGTGACCTTATGGCTCCCGAGCGCTTGAGGTCAAGGGTTCCCCTACCCGCTTTCACGGCAATTATATTGTGTTTACCGGGATTTAGCACAATACTGTCTTTACTCACATCGGGAACGGTAAAAACCGAGAGTTTGTATCTTCCGCCCGGATCGAGAAACATGGTATCGGGGTTTCCTGCTCCATTGAGGGTATGAACACCTGATCTTTCGGTTGTTCCCGAAAAATCGTCGAAAAAGAAAAAAGGCACGTTAGTTTCTGAAGGTTCTCCTGCCGCATCTAATAAATTAAGTTGCATAGTGGTGGAGTTCATAGCCTGCGAAATCACAATCCCCATGACATTTGCAAAGACCTTTTCATTTGTAGCGTCAAAATAAGTCCCTACACATTTAAACTTCTCGGCGAACCCCTCATCCAGCCCTATTCCAATAATAAAAGGTTTTAAGGTGATTCCCTTTTTACTTAAACTGCGCGATACGGCACACGGGTCGCCGCCACACTCCTCAATACCGTCGGTAACTAAAATAATAATATTGCGGCAATTGTCACAATCATCGGGGAAATCATATCCGGCTTTTTCAAGAGATAAGGCAATAGGTGTAGTTCCCTTTGGCTTTATACTGCGCAGTTTTTTTTGAATGGCCTCTACTCTGTCAGGCCCGAAGGTCACCTCCAATTTTGAATCTTCACAAACCTGTTTTTGACGATAATCATATCTATGACCGAAAACCCGCAAGGCAAGTTCCAAATTAGGCATACCGCGTAAGCTGTCAATAGATTGACTAATCAAGTCTAAAGCTACGGTATGTTTCGTTCCCGATTGCCATTGAGCGTTCATACTGTTTGACGCGTCGTAAATGAACAAAATACGAGTTAGCGGTTCCTCTTGCTGTGCATTAGCGGGTTTAGCACAAAAAAAGAGGAGGACAGCCGTGAGAAAATAAGTATAAAAAGAATTATTCATGAATTGTTGGAGCTATTAATAGTCGCCCAGCGTTTCCTCGAGTTGATGCAAAGCCTGTTCCAATTGTTCGTCATTTGGTGCAATCCCGTGCCACGCGTGAGTTCCCATCATAAAGTCCACCCCCTGCCCCATTTCTGTTTTCGCCAAAATTAAAATCGGTTTACCGTTACCTGTGGCATTTTTAGCTTGATCGAGAACCTCAACAACACTCTTCATGTTATTACCTTCCATATCCATAACATGCCACCCAAAACTCTCATACTTAGCTCTTAAATCTTTTAGGCTCATGATATCTTCAACATCGCCGTCAATTTGTCGGTTGTTCCAATCAATGATTCCCACAAGGTTATCTACCTTGTTGTGCGCCGCAAACATGGCTGCTTCCCAAATTTGACCTTCCTGCTGTTCACCGTCGCCCATAAGCACGTAAACATTTTTATCATCTTTATTCAGTT
>PXEK01000309.1 GCA_003564735.1 Cryomorphaceae bacterium | reverse complement strand
CAATGACCTCCACTTTGATTTCCTCCTCTGTATGGAGTTCGTTTTTATTGCCCACGTGCGGATTGGTGTTTTCTCCGGCTCTAAAAGTCCCTTTTCCTACAGTGTTAAAACTGCAACAGTCGTATTCACCAATAGAGCCGGCACCTGCATCAAACATGGCTGTTTTCACGTCACCGGCATCATCAATGGGGCAAAAAACAACGATTTTTTCCAAAATTCCGCTTTTTGGACTCAATATGCGTGGATTTTGTAACTCTAATCGGTCGCAAATAACCCGGTTAACGCCGGTTTTCACATTGTCTAGGTTAGTATGCGCAGCGATAATGGCTACGTCATTTTTTATAGCCTTGATTACAGTGCGTTCCACGTAATTTGAACCGGTTATGTTTTTGAGTCCCTTGAAAAGTACAGGGGGGTGACACACCACCACGTTACTTTTTGTTTCTATGGCCTCATCTAAAACTTGTTCAGTACAATCAAGTGAGCACAAAATACCCGTCACATCTTTTTCGAGATTCCCCAATTGTAATGAGCTGTTGTCGTAGTTTTCAGCGTACTGAAAAGGAGCCAATTGTTGAATGTAGTGAACTACTTCTTTTACTTTCATTTTTCATGTTATTCTTGGATGTTCAAAAGTAAAACATCATTGGAGATCAAATGATTTAGTCCATAAAAAAAGCCCGAGTGAATTTCCCGGGCTTAGTTTTTTAAAGTACTTCGATGAGTTCGACCTCAAATATCAGGATTTCGTTTGGACCTATACTTTGTCCCGAACCCCTTTCACCGTATCCCAGTTCAGAAGGAATGTAAAACTTGAATTTACTTCCCTCTTTCATGAGTTGTAACCCTTCAGTCCAGCCTTTAATTACTCGGTTCAGACCAAACTCCGACGGCACCCCCCGTTCCACTGAACTGTCGAAAACCTCACCGTTGGTAAGAGTTCCGTGATAATGAACTTTTACTTTGTCTGAGGCTTTGGGCTTTTTACCTTCTCCTTCCTCTAGTATTTCGTAGTGCAGGCCGCTTTCCGTGAATTTTATAGACTCATTTTCTTTTAGCTCATCGAAAAAGGCTGCTGCTTTTTCCTTTGCCTCTTTAGCCTTGCGCTCTTGCATGGTGTTAAAATATTCCCGCAAGTAGGCATTGGACTGTTGAGCCGTTAAAAAAAGAGAGTCGTCACTCATAGCGTGTTGCAAACCTTTCAAAAACGCTTCTTCGCTGATGCTATCAACTCCTTGTGTTTTCAAATTTCCTGCAATCGAAGAGGATAGAGCATAACTCACGGAATCAACCGCGTCATTTAGAGCAAACTCCTCATCTACCTTGCCTTTTTTTTGAAAAAGTGAGCATGAACTCAAAGCAAAAAGCACAAGAATCATGAATAAACCTCCGCAATTCTTCATTTTAAAGTACTTCGATGAGTTCAACTTCAAAAATAAGCGTTGAATAAGGAGGAATGTTATCTCCCATCCCTCTTTCACCATAGGCAAGGTTGTATGGAATGTAGAATTTGAATTTAGCTCCTTCCGTCATATACTGCAAACCTTCAGTCCATCCGGGAATTACACCTTGAAGCGGGAACTCTGCAGGTTGACCACGATCATAACTGCTGTCAAATTGGGTACCGTCAATAAGTGTACCTTTGTAATGAACTTTTACTTCATCTTCAGCGGTTGGGGCAGCACCTGTTCCTTCACTTAAGATTTCATATTGCAAACCACTTTCAGTAACGGTAACTTCATCGCGTTGCGCATTTTCCTGCAAGTACATCTCACCTTCTTCTCGTTGAGCGCTACCTTGTGTTTCACGTTGCTGCTGTTGTTGTTTTGTGAAGTATTCGTTTAAAAACTGTAGTGCTTCATCCCCTGACATTTTTGTATTTTCAGGGTTTTCATTGTGCTCGCGAATGGCTGCCGCTACAGCATCGGGGTTGAGGTTTTCTACTCCCTGAGCTCCAATGTTTGAGGCTATATTAATTCCTAATGCATAACTTACGCTGTCGATAGATGTGTTAAGGTCAGCAGATTGTCCGCTTCCTTGTGAATCTACATCGCAAGAAGATACAAAAATAATTCCCGAAAATAGAATTGACGCACTTGTTAGTTTAAAATTCATTGTAGTTTAATTTATTACGATATTTCCCGTAGTTTATAAAAATTCGATTGAGTCGCGAAAGTATGAAGCACATTTTAATTAGAGAACTGCAAATAAGGTATAAATGTTAAATTTAAGAAGTGTTTTCATTTGGCTTCAGCCTGTCACTAATAGGTGTTTTTTTTTACGTTTTTTGTCGTTTTATGGTCGCCCATTAGTTCGACCTTTGGGGTTTGACGGCATACTCGGACGATTGCATGTAATGAACTTCACAACTCAGCAAACAAAATATGTGTGTTCGATTGCATCGTAATTTAGATTCTAATTAATAGTGTTTTGAGGTAGCAACATCGTTTCATACACTCTTGATTCTTTTTTTGTCAGCAGAGGGTAAAAGTTGAGACCTGTCGATTTTTCCACCGCTTTAACCGTTGTGATGTATTTATACCAATCATCGCTTCGTATTCCTTCAACATTGGGCATAATTACGGCAACGGTAAAGGTGTCTGCCGGGAAATAATTGAGCTCTCCCTGAGTATTTATGGCTAAAACTGTTTTGTAGCAGCTGTCGGGAATAGCTACGTTGCCTTCGTCTTTCAACGTTTGTTTATTTTGATAAATACCTCCCGTATGCACATAGAGGTTGTATCCCATTCCGGCCAATTTTTCACAAAACCTTTCAAATGATAACCAAACACCTCTATTCAAATCGGGGGTTTGAGGGAATACATTGGTCATGTAAAAGGTTGCCCTATTGCTATCTGTGCTAACGGTACGTTCTTTACTTCTTACCATGTGCCCTCTGTCATAACCACTGTGGGTGTAGTGCTCGTGGTTGATTTGTAAAGAATCAGGGAGTAAAGGATCTGTTAGGAATCTACCTCTGCGTCGCGGTGTTTGACCATAGTCACTTGCTACAATTCGGTGGGTCACCCAACTTGAGCTGCCTTTTTGTGGTGCATACCTAAAAACGTATTCATCTCTTTCCCGCAGGTTTTCTTTATTTTGGTCAGAACCGACAGGAATGCCGAACGCAGCATTCAAGTTATGTGCGTAGGTTTCGGCATATTTCTTCTCTTTTTTTGAGATACCGTATTTCAATTGTGTACAAGAACCAATCAGCAACAGCATCGATATTAAGAACAGAATTTTCACGCCATAAAAATGACAATTCATAAATAATTTCTTTTTTGAATTTTAGAATTTTATAGAAGTCCGCCGGCAATACTCAACAGCACAAAAAGTACTGAGGTGAGAGCAAGCTGTTTTAAAAATGGATCTAAATTTCGAGGGTTGGTTGTACTAAATACTTTTTTTTGATGAATTAAAATAATCGGCAAAGCAGCGAGAAATAGGAAGTTAGAAAGTTGGAATTCCATATAGACAGTGTAGAAGATAGTCATTAAAACAAAAGGCAAAAGCGTTAGCGCAACGTGATAAAATCGAGCATTTTTGCTTCCCATCAAGACTACAAGGGTGTTTTTGCCCGAGGCTTTATCGTTTTGGATATCTCGCATATTGTTGAGGTTAAGTACGCCGGTACTTAGCAGCCCGATAGACGAGGCAGGGAGTAAAATCTCTATGTCAAAGGTTTTCGTATGCAAAAAGTAGGTGCCCGCCGTACCGGCCAATCCAAAAAAAAGGAATACGAACAAATCACCCATCCCTCGGTATCCGTATGCCGATTTTCCCACAGTGTAATTAACTGCAGCCCAAACGGCCGCAATGCCAATGCCCAAAAATAAAAGAGCATAAAGGAAGTCGGTTCTGAACGTAATCCAAATCAAAATAATGCCACTTAATAAGGAAAGAGTCGAAAACAAAATAATGGCAGTTTTCATTTGCCTATGTGTTATGATGCCGCTTTGTACGGCTCTTTTAGGCCCTAGTCGCTCCTCATTATCTGTTCCTTTTACGCTATCACCATAATCATTGGCGAGGTTACTCAATATTTGTAAAAGTAAGGTGGTGAGTAATGCCAAGGCGGTTATAACATAGCTATGTTGATTGGCTATGGCAGCAATGCCCGAACCCATCACGATAGTAGATAATGAGAGGGGGAGAGTGCGTAAGCGGAATGCCGACAGCCAGTTTTTAACGGTGCTCATTTTTTGTAATCTTCAATGTTTATTCTTCGATTGCAAAGTTTCAATTCGTTAGCTAAATGATTGGTGCAAATTATGGTGAGTCGGTTCTTTCCGTGCTCGGTAATCAAACTGCTCATGAATTGTTGATTGGTTTCATCGAGGTTTGAAAAAGGTTCATCCAATAACAGCAGTGGTGTATTGGAGAGTATGGCAAGGCCTAATTTAACCCGCTGCTTCATACCTGAAGAATATTTTTCTATCGTTTTTGATTTGTGCTTTTCCAAGCTCAATAATTCCGGAATGTTGGAAGCCTTAATGCCTTGAACCGGGTTTTTAAATTTGAAGTGAAACCGGATGAGCTCCTCTAAGGTGAATTGCTCGTAAATAGCTGAATAGGGGGCGCACAAACTAATGTAGCCGTAAAGCTTTTCTTGTGGAATTTCTATTTCGTTGTGTGAGTACGTTATGCTACCGTGGGCGGGCATACTTTTGCCTGAAAGTATGCGGAGAAATGTCGATTTTCCGGAGCCGTTACCACCCAATATGGCCACGGTTTCCGGAGCACTCATTTCCAGAGTTATATTTTTAAAAATAACTTCACGGTTAAATTGCTGCGCGATATTGTGGGTTTGAATGCGCATAAATCTTTTAAGGAGCCTTTACAATGCCGTTTTCAGAGTTTTTGATGAATTCCAAAATGTGGTCGCGGTGTGTTGAAGGCTTAAAGTTTTCTTCAACCTGAGCTAATGCTCTACCTATATTTTTGTTTCTGATGTAAATGGTACGATAAATTTCGTCAATTTCTTTGATCACTTCATCATTGAATCCTCTGCGTTGCATCCCTACTCGGTTAATTCCGGTGTAAGTAAGAGGCTCACGGGCACACTTGATGTATGGAGGTACATTTTTTCGAATTAAACTGCCTGCTGCTATAAAGCAGTGCCCGCCGATTTTAACGAATTGTTGGGCGCCGCTTATCCCCTCAATAATGGCATAATCTTCAATATCCATGTGACCCGCCAATGCTACATCAACAGCTACAATTACATTGTTACCTATAAAGGTGTCATGAGCCACATGCACGTAGCTCATAAGCAGGCAGTTGTCACCTATTTTGGTTGCCATTCTATCCTTGGTGCCCTTGTTCACCGTTACACATTCGCGAATTACGGTATTATTGCCTATGATGGTTTTTGAATCTTCACCTTCGTACTTTAAATCTTGGGGAAGCCCTGAAATTACTGCTCCTGAGTGAATTTCCACATTGTTGCCCAAACGGGAGCCGTTCATAATAACCGCGTTGGGAGCAATATGGCAGTTGTCTCCAATTTCAACATCTGCTTGAACAGTGGCAAAGGGCTCAATTATGGTGTTTTCACCAATTTTTGCCAAGGGATGTACGTTAGCGTTTGGGAATCTTTCCATTGGGTTACTTCTTTTTAGCTATTTGCGCCAGTAATTCGCCTTGCGCAACAATATGATCTCCTACGTAGGCGGTTCCTTGCATGTGCGCGATACCGCGACGTATTGGGGTGATGAGTTCCAGTTTGAGAACCAGCGTATCTCCCGGAATTACTTTCCTCTTGAATTTGACATTGTCAATTTTCATAAAGTAGGTGGCATAATCGGCCGGATTATCAACATGAGCCAAAACCAAAAAGCCGCCTGTTTGTGCCATAGCTTCAATAATGAGTACACCGGGCATAACGGGTTCCTCCGGAAAGTGGCCGTTGAACATTTCTTCATTGCGGGTCACGTTTTTAACACCAACCACGTAATCGTCTTTTTGCAACTCAATGATTTTGTCCACCAACAAGAACGGATAGCGATGCGGTAACACATCGGTGATTTGGTTGATGTTGAAAAGAGGAGTTTTGTCTGGGGATACTACCGGCGCTTTGTTGCGCTGCTTTTTAATTTGTGCTTTTAGGGTTTTTGCAAATTTACAATTGCCCGCATGACCCGGTCTGGCGGCTAATATGTGCCCTTTAATGAACTTACCGGTTAAGGCTAGATCTCCAATGATATCCAAAAGTTTGTGCCTCGCAGGTTCATTTTCAAAATGAAGCTTGAGGTTATTTAAAATACCGATACCCTCTTCTTTAAGCATGGATACAGGCTTGTTGAATGTGTCGGCCAGTTTTTGTTTTTCTTCACTGCTTAATGAGGTGTCAATCATGACAATGGCGTTGTCAACATCTCCACCCTTAATCAACCCCGCGTTCACCAACTGCATTAATTCACGTAAAAAAACGAAAGTGCGGCAATTAGCGACCTCAGTCTCAAATTCATTGATGTTGTACATCATGGCGTGTT
>PXEK01000139.1 GCA_003564735.1 Cryomorphaceae bacterium | reverse complement strand
GAGTAGCGAATCAATGGTGGACATAATTGCCGATAGCACAATGGCCACGTAAACGGCCGCAACGGCAAAGGGGAGAAATTCGTCAATCATCATGTTTAAAACATCTGTAGCACCGGTATTGAACACGCCTTCAGGGTCATCACCCGCTGAGGTGAAGGTGTAGCGCGCCAATATGCCTATAGAGACTGCTGCTGCATCGGTTAAAAGGGTGAAAAATACCGCTACCCATTTGCCTTTGTTTATCTCTTTTTCATTTTTGACAGAAATAAAACGCATGTACACTTGAGGTGAGCCCAAAAAGCCGAGACCAATCATCGAAAAACCGAAAATGGTGGCAATGTTGAGCCAAAAATCATCTGTACCGCCCCAAAAGTCTAATAAAGCGGGGTCAATTGAGTTTAATCCGGAGGCTATTGAGGTTTGGGAGTCAAAAGACCAATACGCTACTACAGGCAGGGTAACCAAGCCGAGAAACATCAAAAGTCCTTGAAATAAATCGGACCAAACCACGGCTACAAAGCCGCCTACAAAAATGTAAATGAGTACAATGAAAAAGCCTAAAAGCGCACCTTTGTAGTAGTCGATGCCAATCATGGATTCAAATGCAATTCCCGTAGCATCGATTTGTGAACTCACGTAGATAATTACAAATACGGATAGTACCGTGGCAGATATAATCCTAAGTGTGTGGTTACTTGCCTTTAACCTGCTTTCGAGATAATCGGGAACGGTAATGGAGTTGTATTGATCGGTTTGTCGTTTGAACGGTTTGGCCATGAGCCACCACGAAGCGGCAACACCCAGCACCTCACCAATGACGACCCAGTAGGCCGTGACTCCCATAAGGGCGCCCATTCCCGTAACGCCGATGAGCAGCCAGCCCGACTCACCCGTGGCTCGTGCCGAGAAGGCTACCGCCCAAAATCCAATATTTTTGCCTCCTACGTAAAAGTCGCTCATGCTCTTGATTCTTCTCGAGGCAAACCAACCGATTAAGAAGAGGATGGCGACATAAATACTCAGTGCAATTATTTTGGTGATCATATTTTATTTCTTGTTTTTCTCAGGTTGGTGAACGGTTTTGATTCCGGAATGACACACTTTACGTTTTTGCAAACTCCCGTATCTACAGGAGTTTTAAGTGTTTTTATTTCATCTCGTTATTAACCGGGGTTAAAACAGCGTCACGCAAAAGTAACAGAAAAACCGTAGGGTGGAGGATTTGATTGCCGTAAGCCTGACAAGGTGTTTTTAGAAGAGCAGAAATCTATATGTTCTTATTTGCTCAAATTTTTTACCAAATATTGATTTTGTCGATTTACAGGTTATCGGATACGAATTCTTCGCAATAGGTCTTAATTTGTTTTCGTACGTTTCTAAACCGCTCCTGTATTTCTTCTGTTGTTCCTATCGCTTTTGCGGGGTCGGGAAAGTTGTGATGAAATTTTTGGGCGTTTCCTGTGAAAACCGGGCAGCGTTCATTTGCGTGATCACAAACGGTAATAACAAAGTCAAAGGCGACATTGTAATATTCGTCAATGTTATTTGAGGTATGGTTTGAAATGTCTACGCCATCTTCACGCATGGTGGCAATGGCGTGAGGGTTTACACCGTGCGTTTCAATTCCGGCACTGTAAATATTTGCTTTTTTGTTTGCGAAGAGTTTTAAATAACCTTCGGCCATTTGACTTCTGCAACTGTTGCCCGTGCAAAGCACCAATATGTTTTTCTTTTTCATGGTGTTGTCAACGTATTTGGATCAGTAAAAATTTTGGTTAATGGGTTACTTCAGGAGTTCCCAACCGCATACTGTTTGTTTGGCAGTGTTCGTATTTTTCACAAAGCCGTGTTCCTCTGTATTCGTTGAAATCGGTATAAGTTTGTACATTTCTTTTTTAGCGTCTTCAATATACCATTGGTAAATACTCAATTCAATTTTTCGTTTTAGTTTAACCTCTCAACAACCCTTTCAGGATCTTGAAAAATTTCGGTTTCTTCAATGAAAACGGGGCGCAGGTTGTTTTTTTCAGCTTCATCGGCGAAGTTTTTTTCGAGGTGATAGGAGTCGGTGTGATCGTGGGTTTCGTCCAAAATCATGATGATGATTTTGCTCTCTTCCAAGTAGAAATCGGCAACGAACTCCCCCAAGGCATAAAACTCTTGAACGGGCTCGGGAGGGAGTAAACCGCGCAATTTGGTGTGTGCGGCACTTTCATGCATTCGCAGGTATTGCTCGTCGGGCTCCATGATGATTGAGGTTATCCAAACACTTCTCTAAAGGCAAAGGTTTCATCAAGGCGCACGCCTTTTTCGGTATGTTTTACGGTACACAGCTCATTGTAGGCATCGTGCTCCAAAAAGAGAACAAAGTTTTCGTCGGCCGCTTTTTTGAGGAATTTCTCTTTTTCGTTTAGGGTGAGCAAGGGACGTGTGTCATAGCCCATGACGTAGGGTAATGGGATATGACCCGTACTCGGCAGCAAATCAGCCATAAATACAAGGGTTTTCCCTTTGTAGTTGATGTGCGGAATCATCTGTTTATCAGTATGGCCGTCGGCGAAAAGCACGTCAAAGCCCAAGGATGTATTGATAGAGAAATCAGAGTTTTTAGGGGTGTCTAAAAACTCGAGTTGTCCGCTTTCTTGCATCGGAATGATATTTTCTGTCAAAAAAGAGGCTTTTTCGCGGGCGTTGGGTTTGGTGGCCCATTGCCAGTGATCGGCGTTACTCCAGAATCGTGCATTTTTAAAGGCGGGCACGAGGTTGCCGTTCTTGTCGTATTTGATGGCGCCGCCCACATGATCGAAGTGCAGGTGTGTGAGGAATACATCGGTGATGTCGTCACGGTGGAAGCCGAGTTTTTTTAGTGAGTCATCGATGTTCTCTTCTCCGTGGGGATAGTAAAAACTGAAAAACTTATCACTTTGCTTATCTCCCATGCCGGTGTCAATCAAAATCAGTCGGTTTCCGTCTTCGATAAGTAATGAGCGCATGGCCCAGGGGCACATGTTGTTTTCGTCTGCGGGATTGGTTCGCGACCAAAGGCTTTTGGGAACTACGCCAAACATTCCGCCTCCGTCTAATTTGAATTTTCCGGTATGTACTGTGTGTAATTTCATGATAGAATATTTTTAAAGGTGTTTTCGGTTCTGACCAAAAAAAATGTTTCGCTCAAAAGTAAATAAAAAGGAAGAGGTAAGGGGAATGTTTTGCTACTTCAAGCTTATTTTACCTTCCAGTACCTCCTTGTAAGTTTTGGCCAGGTACTTGAGCATATTATTGAGGGTTTGAACGGCTTGAAGTGTGGGTTTGCTAATTTCTTGCTGCTTCATTTTGAGGACCATAACACCGTATAATCCGTTAAAACACAGTTCTATCGGATTTTTAGCAGTTTCATTGGCTTTGGCTTCCAGTTCTCGAATGACGGGAAGGGCGGTTTCCCATAGTTTACGGTAGGCACTGTCTTTTAGCTTGTTGATGAGCGCATTGTGTACGTAAGACAATTCGCCGATGATTTGGTAAACCTCTTCGATATGACCCGTGTTTTCGAGTCCTTTGCGTTCCATTTCTTCCACAATACTTTCGTAATGTCGCTTGAGTTCGAGTTTATCTTCGGTTTTTAGCTGTTGCGGCTCAATGAGCACTTCCTCAATGGTAATCATGTTTAACGAGAGGGAGCGCAATGTATCCTGCGTGTGATACAGGTATAGCACGTACTCAATAACGTTTTCTTTACGTTTTTTCTCGGGTTGAAGCATTATTTTTCCTCATTTTCGTTTTCGACGGCATTGAATCTGCGGTTGAGTCCGTCAATTACGGTGCGGGTAAGGTCTGCATCATCATGACCCCAAAGAACAGCGCCGCCGTAGGTTTGTGTAACGGCAATTTTATAGGATTTACCGCGCATGTAATCGTTGAGGAAAGCCTCCAGCGAATCATTGATTTGTGCCGTGTATTCGCGCTCGGTTTTGTTGAGTTTGCGCGCCAAATCCTCTTGAAGTTCATATAATTCGCGTTCTTTTTTTTGCAGTTCTTCTTGTTTCATTTGCCCTTCAAACCGCCCCATGGTTGAGGCCTTTGATCTAAATTCTTCGAGCTTTTGCATGAGTTTTTTCTCTTCGCTGTTCATGCGGTTTTTATACCGCACTTGCTGTTGTGACAGTTGGTCTTCGAGTTTTTGTGCCAACTCGTAATAGACCATAACGGTATCGGTATTGATAAAGGCTACTTGAGATTGTTCTTGAGCAACTTCTTTTACGGTTTGTTCAATGTCTTCAGGCGTGCTGTCGGGTTTTCTTACTTCATCGGGGGCAAAGCGTAAAACGAGTAACAATATAACGCCCAATAGCGCAAGTCCGCTGAGTAAAATGCTGAGTTGTTTCATTACGATAATAATTTTATGCGCGGCAAAAGTAGTATTTTTCAAGGCTGTGCTAATCTGTGGGGTTAGAATTTTCAGAACCGTTTGAGAATTAAATAATTTGGTGATCTCAAATGTTTTTCGTTCTTTTGTTAACGTAATATTAGAAGTACAATTCATAATGTTATCCGTGATGAAGTCTTTTAGCCGATACATACTTGCTTTCGGAATATTACTGTGTGTCTCTTTTTCGCCCCAAAATTCAAAGGCTAACCATATTTTCATGGGTAATTTTGACTTTACCTGTTTGGGCGGTGATACTTTTTTGGTTAGGTTACATCTGTTACGCGATTGTTCGGGACCATCGATACCGAGTTTTGTGAATCCTACTTTGAACTTCCCTCAAGGTTGCTCCCAACCCACACTCGTTGAGTCTTGGACACGCGATAGTGTTTTGGAGGTTTCGCGTTTGTGCCCTGATTATCTTTCTCAAAGCACATGTAACCCGTTGGGAAGTTTCCCGGGAGGGGAACACGGTTACTACTCTGCCTTATACGTCCTTCCCGTTTGTGACAGTGGGGCATACGAGTTTTATTTGAATTTTTGTTGCAGGAATGCGGGCGGGAATTATTTTGGTCAGCCGCGAATGGCTATAGATGCCAAATTTCATAACAAAAGCGGTTACGAGTGCAATAATTCGCCTTTATTTAATGAATGGCCCATTCCTTTTGTTTGTGTTGATCAACCTGTGAATTTTAATTGGGGCTTACGGGAGTACGACGGTGACTCCATGAGTTTTTATTTGGCAGATGCGCTGAGTGGAATACCTAGCACAGTAAACCCCGGCATTATTAATTATGATTCCAATTATTCCGGCACGAACCCCTTTCCTGTACCCGTCCGTATTGATAGGCAAACGGGGCAGGTGAGCTTTTTGCCTAATATTTCTATGATTCATCAGTTTTGGGTGATTAAGGTTTGTGCCGATGAATATCGTGGAGATGTCATGCTGGGCACATATTGTCGTGATATTTCTTTGGTCGTCATCAACTGCGACAATATAGTTCCTCAAATGCGCACACCGGGAATAACCAATTTGCAAAACGGCATCAAAGTGGATTCACTAAGTGTAGAGGTCTATCCCGGTGATACCCTCAGGCTGGATTTATTTTTTGATGACTCGCTGCACCAAGGCCAGGTGAACACGGGAGATTCCGTAACGCTCACACCTCTGGTAGATAGCATTTTATTCCCCGGTGCGAATTATACCGTACAAAACGGGAATCCGGCCGTGTTTTCTTTTGAGTGGCCGGCGGTGTTCCAAACAAGGCGCAGTAAGTTTGTGAGTGTGGGAATTGAAGATGACGCTTGCCCATTGGTGGGCTTTAACGGTTACACGTTTCAGGTGAAGGTAGTTGTGCCTCGTTTCGAATTTTATTCCGATACGCTCTGTTTATCTTCCCCGCCCGTTGAAATAACTCCAAGAAACAGTAATTTCCAAGGCAGTTTTTTCGGCCCCGGGATTACGGGTGATTTTTTCGATCCCGCCATCGCCGGCGTAGGCACGCATAGAGTCGGGTTTGCGTTCAATAACATTGATACGGCATATATCGACTTTACGGTGATTTCAGACTCGCTTTATGTCAGTTTTGATATGCCCGACACATTGTGCCTTACCGATCCGCCTTTCGAGTTTCAAAATGTGACACCTCCCGGTGGATATTTTTTAGGGTCGGGTGCGGTGTTGAATCGGTTTGAACCGTCAACGGCCGGGCTTGGCACTCATGAAATTATTTATAACGCCGATACACTCGATTGCCCGGCAATCGATATTCAGCATGTAACTGTTATTGACGGTCCGGAAATTACGATTGAAGCCGGCTCTATTTGCTTGGGTGACACCCTTGAAATGTTGGCAAACGCAACACATGCCGATAGTATTGTATGGACCTCGGGTCATCGAGGAAGTACGGCTGCCGTATCACCTCAATTTTCCACGTATTATTGGGCAACAGCTTACGGATTGGGAGGCTGTCATGCCACGGCAACTACCCTTGTTGTAGTTCATGATTTGCCTTCCGGGTTTTTACCGCCCGATACGGTAATTTGCGAAAATCAGGCGGTGGACTTGGGGCCTTTAGGCGGTTTTGACGAGTACCGATGGTCAACCGGT
>PXEK01000327.1 GCA_003564735.1 Cryomorphaceae bacterium | reverse complement strand
CGAGTATCATGGTTTGGCGCCGATATTAATTATTTTCGACAGGATGTGGCCAACACCGATAACCAAACCATGAACTTTAACTCAACCATGACCCTTTTAAATTTCGGTCCTCAATTTTCATATTCGCCCGCGGATAATTTTGCTATTGATGGTTATTTGGTAGGTGGTTTAAATGCTGTAGCAGGCTACACGGGTCATGTAAACAGTGTTGATAACGGGGTGGCAGACATTTCGAATTTCGGTCATTGGGGATGGAAAGGCTGGAGGGTTTCCCCCGGTGTTAGTGTTAGATATAGTGTGTTCATGCTGGGTTTTGAATATAATTGGAGTAGAACCGAAGGTAACTATGATGATCCCGAGGGCGATTTTACCATGTCGAACAGGTTCAATTCATATCGTTTCTATCTGGGGTTAAAGTTAAACCAACGCTAACAAATGTTCTTGAACAAGCTTGAAATGCTGAAAGCTAGGGTAAAATTCAAAGTTTGTAATGAAGTTAAAAGTCAAGAGCCGCGGAACATTTCGCGGCTTTTTTCATTGTAAACTAATGAAGTCTTAACCAAATAGAGACCTTATGAATTTGAAGAAAATAATTGAACGTTTATTTCCGACTAAACAGGAGGGGCATTACAACGTGCCTGTGCATAGCGAATTGCTGAATAGAAGTATAAAAGAAAAGTTTAACTACGGAGAGTGGATTCGTTCAGGTGATGATAAGTTGTTTTTGAAGCTTTTATATGATAATTATGAGTTGAAGAAACAGGGTGTGCAGGGTACACTCGAGTTTCAGTTATTTCAATCTGAGGCTTCGAATGGTTTTTATTTTGGAAATAATCCCATTTTTAAGGGTGATACATTTTCTTTTTTGTTCGATAAACTAAAGGACCGAGCAGAAGAAATAGGTTATGTACGTAAAAATAACCAACGGCAACTCAGGGAGGTTGGAGAAAAAGTAAAGTGTACGGATATGTACTACCTCAAGCCTCCACTCAGTTATGATGAAAACATTCAAAATATTGACCAGATGTACGGTAATGTACACCTGGAAATGGTGAGTTTTGACGAAAAACCTGAGTACGTTAAGTGTATGGTAAATATTTATAGCGATAGGCAGTATAAAAAGGCATTGCCTTTCGACGACTTTATGCAAAAATTACTGAACCCCGGTGGTTGAACCTCTCTTTTCATATTTCAACGATTGATGTCTCCTGTTTAAACGCTTGCCAAAGTTTTTTTAATTTGCACCGACCCAAGAAATATGCTCTTGTTGCTTTTATTTTTTGTCTTTGGAGTATCGGCATAACGGCTTCAATATCTACATTTGCAGGTCAAGAATTGCCGTAATCACATCAACATATTTACATGAAAAGAACCGAGATTAAAGAACTTTTGAAAGGCGAAAAAACCGGTGAATCGGTTTGTGTTAAAGGTTGGGTAAGAACCAAAAGAGGAAGTAAGAATGTTGCCTTTGTAGCGCTTAATGACGGTACCTGCATTCATAACATTCAAGTTGTGGTGGACGCTCAAAAGTTCGATGAAGACACACTCAAAAGAATAACAACAGGAGCGTCTATCAGCGTTGTAGGAGATTTGATTGAGTCGCAAGGCTCGGGGCAAAAAGTGGAAGTAGCTGCTGGGGATATTGAGATTTTAGGCGAAGCCGATCCCGATAATTATCCCTTGCAGCCCAAAAAACACTCTATGGAGTTTTTACGTGAAATTGCTCACTTGAGATTTCGCACCAATACCTTTAGTGCCGTATTTCGAATTAGGCATGCGCTGTCGTTCGCAGTTCATGAGTTTTTTCATAAAAAAGGGTTTAACTCTCTCCATACACCAATTATCACGGGGTCTGATGCCGAGGGAGCCGGAGAAATGTTTAAAGTTACCAATTTCGATTTGAAAAACGTCCCTTTGACTGAAGATGGAGGGGTTGACTACTCAAAGGATTTTTTTGAAAGTGAAACGAATCTAACAGTATCCGGACAATTGGAGGCTGAATTAGGCGCCCTGGCTCTTTCCAAGGTTTACACCTTTGGTCCCACTTTTAGGACAGAAAACTCCAATACGTCAAGGCACCTTGCCGAGTTTTGGATGATTGAGCCTGAGGTAGCTTTCGCCGATCTAAATGATAATATGGACTTAGCCCAAGAGTTTTTGCGATACACGATTAACTACATTTTGGAGCACTGCCAAGATGATTTACAATTTTTGGATAAGCGATTTGCCGATATTGAAAGCAAGAAACCGAAGAATGAGCGATCAGGCAGCGGGTTAATTGAAAAAATGGAATTCGTTTTGCAAAACGACTTCAAACGTGTAACCTATACTGAAGCGATTGACATTTTGAAAAATAGTAAACCCAACAAAAAGAAAAAATTTCAATACGTCATCGAAGAGTGGGGAGCAGACTTACAATCAGAACATGAACGATACTTAGTTGAAAAGCACTTTAAATGTCCGGTGATTATATACGATTACCCCGCGAATATCAAAGCGTTTTATATGCGGCAAAACGATGATGACAAAACAGTGGCGGCAATGGACGTACTCTTTCCGGGAATTGGAGAAATTATCGGCGGCTCACAAAGAGAAGAACGCTTAGACGTGTTGAAGAAAAAAATGACAGACTTTAATATCCCTGAAGACGAAATGAGTTGGTATTTAGATACACGCCGTTTTGGTACCGTGCCTCACAGCGGCTTTGGATTGGGCTTTGAAAGGTTAATGCTTTTTGTAACGGGAATGTCCAATATTAGGGACGTGATAGCTTTTCCGCGAACGCCGGGGAACGCACGTTTTTAAAAGGGGGAAGCTTCAAAACCGAATAATGGACTTATTAAAATGCAATTTAACATTTTGGGACATACACACGGAAAAATATTGTAATTTAGTATCCTGAAAATGCTCTTATGCTGAGTCAAAAGTTAGAACAAAAATTATTGCAAAAACTGTCTCCGCAACAAATTCAGTTGATGAAGTTGTTGCAGGTGCCCACCATTGCAATAGAGCAACGTATTAAAGAGGAACTGGAGAAGAATCCGGTTTTGGAGGAGGGTTCTGACCAAGAAGAGGAAGTAGAACAAGATGATTACAGCGATGCATATGACGAAGTAAGCGAAAGTGAGAAGGAGTTCGATTTTTCAGAGTATTCAGATGATGACGATACCCCGTCATATAAATACTCTGTGTCGAACAAAGGCAAAGATGATGATGAAAAGGCAGTGCCTTTAAGCGGTGGAAAATCTTTTCACGAAAGACTCACAAATCAGCTTAATCTGAGACCTCTTACTCCACAAAAGCAGGAAATAGCTGAGCACTTAATTGGTAATATTGATGACGCCGGCTATCTCCGTAGAGAGCTTCATGCCATAGTTGATGATTTGGCTTTTACCCAAAATGTAAATACCACTGAAGAGGAGTTGGAAGAGGTTCTTGAAATAATCCAAGATTTAGACCCCCCCGGGGTAGGAGCAAGAGATTTAAGAGAATGCTTACTTTTACAGGTGAACCGAAAACTGGAGAGCAATCCTTTATGTGAACGTTTGACCACAGCCCATGAAATACTGGATAAAGAGTTCGTGAAATTCTCAAAGAAGCATTACTCCAAAATAGAAGAAAAACTCAACATTAGCCGTGATGAACTCAAAGATGCGGTAGATGAAATACTCAAATTAAACCCCAAGCCGGGGAACAGCTCCGGCGACTCAGCCCATAGGAATGAATATATCGTTCCCGATTTTACCGTTTTAGTGGAGGATGACGAACTTAAACTTTCTTTGAATGGAAGAAATGCACCCGATTTGAAAATAAGCAATCAATATCGGGAGATGTTTGACACCTATAATAAGAATAAAAAAGGAGCGACCAAACAACAAAAAGATGCTCTGCTTTTTGTAAAACAAAAACTCGATTCGGCAAAGTGGTTTATTGATGCTATTAATCAACGCAGGCATACCCTTACCGTTACGATGGAGGCTATTTTGGAAAGGCAAGGTGAATATTTTTTAACGGGTGATGAAACTAAACTACGCCCCATGATCCTAAAAGATATTGCCGAAAAAGTGAACCTGGACATTAGTACAATTTCAAGGGTGGTTAACAGTAAGTACGTACAGACTCCTTACGGTACATTTTTACTAAAAACCTTTTTTAGTGAAAGCTTGACTACTGCCGACGGCGAAGAAGTTTCAACACGTGAGGTAAAACGAATACTTGAGGATATCATCGATGCTGAGGATAAACAAAAACCGCATACTGATGAGGCTCTTACCGAGTTACTTAAACAAAAGGGTTATAATATTGCTCGAAGAACCGTGGCCAAATATCGTGAGCAGTTGAATTTACCTGTGGCGCGTCTTAGAAAAGTATTGTAGGTCTTGAGTTTTGAAATAAACATTGAAGCAGCTACCTTGGTCAAAGTTTTTTCATCAAACCCACACTAAATCATTCAAGCGGATTACATTATGGATAAACATTCAGCCCTTTTTTTTTCAATTATTTTTCACCCTATGCTTATGCCTCTGCATGGCATTCTACTGTTGTTTTATACCGTTGATGTTTGGTTTGTGTATAGCCTTGCAGCTAATGCTAAACTCCTCATTTTGTCAGTAGTGGCGATAAATACAGTTGTTGTTCCCGTGTTGTTTTTTATTTATTTGGTAAAAACGGGTAAAATAAGCGATTATCAAGCTTCAAAAAAAAATGAACGATATTTACCGCTCATCATTACCCTGATTTTTTACGTCTCTACCTATATACTTTTATACAGGTTAGGCTTGAATAGGGTTATTCTCTCTTTGCTACTTATTGCTGTGGTGTCCTTAACTGTGGCATTTTTCATTAACTTTTTATGGAAAATCAGTTTGCACATGATTGGGGTGGGAGGTATTTTTGGTTTTTTCTATGTTTTGGCGAGAGAATTCAACGTTGAATATACCTTGTATTTGGTTCTGATAATAATTTCTATGGGGCTTGTAGGCTCAGCAAGGTTGATATTAAAAGAGCATAGTTTGACTCAAGTTATCGCAGGAGCAGGATTGGGTATTTCGATAGCTGTTTTATTGATGGCTTTTGGCGGTTAGTTAAATTTCCACACGTATGGAAAATAACACTCCGCTAAAATTAAGAGGTTAAAACAGATAGAAGACCTTCGACAAAAAATACTTTGTAAATTTTAAAGACACGAAGTATTCAATTTTCGATAAAGCAATAATTTTATTGCATGCCCATCATGTAAAGGAGTCCGTTGTAGGCCTTATTATAAGTCTCAACCTCAGGCTCAGCCTCTTTCGCCTTGCTAAAGTAGTAGAGCGCATTCATGTACAACCCTTGTTTTTGATAATACCCGCCAATTACGAAATTACTTGCAGCAGATATGGGAACTTTTACAGAAGCGTCGGCAGGAGCTTGATTTTTCACTTCTTTTGTTTTAGCTTCATCGCTTAATTTAAAAGCAACGGGTTTGGAAGCCTTATTTTTGTCGTCAGATGCAGTGACTTTAAGCTTTAAAGGTTCTCCCGCTTCAGCGTTGATTTTAGATAAATCCGTTTTCCATAGAGAACCCTCTACCGTTTCCTTCAATACTACTTCGTCAAACATATTGAGTAATTCTACCTGATAGGAACCGCTTTTAGTGACGTCCAACCACTTAACAGCAACTTTTCCTTTCATGGTTTCAACTCCGTTAGGTATAAATAAATTGATTTGCTGCACATCGGTTGAGCGATCAACGGCACCCGTTACAGACATATTGTGTGCTGCCGCTTCACTTTCTTTTGTCATATCCTTCACCAAGTAATCGATATATTTTTGAGCCAAATTACCTTTACTCATTTCCAAAGCTTTCAACAGTTCGTCCGAGTTGTACACCCCTGCCTTTTTGAGCTCCATGGTGTTTCCTTTATTGTCTACAATCCCCAAATACGTTTTGGAATCCGATATGATTATTTTATCTCCCTTAAAAATTTCGGTACCCGTTTTAAGGTTCACATATTCATCGGGGTTATTTGCACGTTGCGACAAAGCACTTCCTTTTGCGGCCAAAACCGTAAATGATGCTTGTTGAGCTATACCTGAATAATTAAGTAATAAAACTGCAATTAAAGTGAGTGTAGTTTTCATAGTTAATATTTTGGTGTAAAAGTAAATTATTTATTTTAAATGTTGTAATATTGACGGGAGTTTTTTTAACCCTTATGAATCTATGAAATACGTATTTAACTTACATAATGTTATATGCAGCCTTTTTATATTGGCAGTCATTTACTTTCTTAGCTTGCTTCCCGCGCAATTTGAGGTTTTGGATCCGGTAGGTAAAGCTCTTGAAGACTTTCAATTATCTGATATTGTATTTACTGAGTTGAGAGAGAATCCTCCGGCAAGTAAAGATATAGTTCTTGTAAACATTAAACATTTTGACAGAGAAACCATAGGTGAGCAAATTGCCCAACTCAATAAATTCAACCCTTCCATCATTGGTATTGATGCCTTTTTTAAGGAGAAAAAAGAATTTGAGAAAGATTTTCGGCTCATGCTTTCCTTGGGTTCGG
>PXEK01000321.1 GCA_003564735.1 Cryomorphaceae bacterium | reverse complement strand
TTTTTGAATTTCCTGAATGATTTTACCGCCGGGTCCGATCACACTTCCGATCATATCTCCGGGAATCACCAAACTTTCAATGCGCGGCGCATTATCTTTTAATTCGCTGTTGGGCTCAGAAATGGTTTTATTCATTTCATCCAAAATGTGCATTCTGCCCGCGTTGGCTTGGGCAAGGGCTTCGCTCAGGATTTCACTGCTCAATCCTTCGACCTTGATATCCATTTGGCAGGCGGTAATTCCGTCTTTTGTACCGGCAACTTTAAAGTCCATATCACCGAGGAAGTCTTCATCACCGAGAATATCCGATAATATAGCGTATTTATCTCCTTTAAGTATAAGTCCCATGGCGATACCCGAAACAGCCTTTTTGATAGGTACACCCGCATCCATTAAGGCTAACGAGCCGGCGCAAACCGTAGCCATTGACGAAGAACCGTTAGATTCAAGAATATCTGAAACTACCCTTACCGTGTAGGGATAATCACCGGGCATCATTTGTTCGAGGGCTCTTTGCGCTAAATGTCCGTGACCTACTTCACGTCTTGAAGTACCTCGTAAGAATCGAGCTTCTCCCGTACTGAACGGCGGGAAGTTGTAGTGTAACATAAAGCTTTGGCTGTCGCTTAAAAATGCGCCGTCTACACTTTGCTCGTTGAGTTTGTTACCCAAGGTTACGGTGGTTAGTGATTGCGTTTCACCGCGAGTAAACACGGATGAGCCGTGAGTTCCCGGAAGGTAATTTACTTCACTCCATATAGGTCGTACATCATGTGTGCCGCGACCGTCGAGGCGAATGCCTTTTTCAAGAATGAGATTCCTAACCGCTTCCTTTTTCGCTTTACCGAAGTAAGTGCTGATTAAACCTCCTTTTTCTTCGAGTTCTTCCTCAGAGAATTTCTCTAAATATTCTTCCTTCAATTTGGAGAACATCTCAGAGCGTTCATTCTTTTCTGTCGCCGAGTCGGCAATTTGGTACAATTGATCGTACAAGTCGTCATGAACCTTTTTTTCCAATGCTTCATCGTGTGTTTCGTGATTGTACTCACGCTTTTCACCGCTGATGCCGGCTTTTTTGGCCAATTCCAATTGTGCTTCACATTGAAGCTTTATTGCCTTATGACCGGCCAGAATAGCTTCTTGCATAACCTCTTCAGAAACTTCTTTCATTTCGCCTTCTACCATAACGATATTATCTGCGGTACCTGCAATCATCATATCGATGTCGCTGTGTTCAAGTACGGATAAATCAGGATTGATAACGAATTCTCCTTTCACTCGACCCACGCGGACTTCAGATACGGGGCCGTTCATCGGGATATCTGAAACGGTGATGGCCGCCGACGCGGCGAAGCAAGCTAATGCATCGGGCATGGTTTCTTGGTCAGATGATATTAAAGAAACCAAAACTTGAGTTTCTGCGTGATAATCACTTGGGAATAAGGGGCGTAAAGCTCTATCTATAAGCCTGGAAGTAAGTACTTCAGTTTCAGATGGGCGAGCCTCACGTTTAATGAAACCACCGGGGAATTTTCCCGTGGAGGCAAATTTTTCTCGGTAATCTACGGTCAGTGGTAAAAAGTCGACGCCGGGAGCGGCTTCTTGATTTGATACTACTGTGGCCAATAACATGGTGTTACCCACTTTTAATACTACGCTTCCATCGGCCTGTTTGGCTAGTTTCCCCGTTTCCAGGGTCACCTCGCGACCAAAGGAGTCAAACGTATGAGTTGTTCCTATATTCATTCTATCTATTATTTGGTTGACAAAGAAAAAGGCAATGCTAAAGCACTGCCTTTTAAATAAGTTACTTACGTAAGTTTAATTTTTTAATTATCGCTCGATAACGCTCGATATCTTTTTTCTTGAGATAATCTAACAGGCTTCTTCTTTTACCTACCAATCGCACCAGTGATTTTTTGGTGTTCATGTCTTTTCGGTTAGACTTAAGGTGGTTTGTCAAGTGCGCAATTCTATACGTGAATAATGCGATTTGACCTTCGGCTGAACCTGTGTTTTTTTCAGACCCGCCGTGTTCTTTAAAGATTTCGTTCTTTTTTTCTGTATTCAAATACATGCCAATATTTATTTAAATGATTTTTATGTATTCAATTCGATTCCGTTCGTCGGAGAAATTGAAGGTGCAAAAGTACAATGAATTACCGGGTTATGACTTCTGTTTACCGCTTTTATTTTACCGGGTTGTTTTTTGGTTTAGGGTGGGGGGGTTCTGACCAAAAAAATATCAGTTTTTTAGCATGGTGAGCAGTTGCGACAGCTTGGATTTGAGTTCACGTCGATCTACAATAAAGTCTAAAAAACCGTGTTCCAACAAAAACTCAGAGGTTTGAAAACCTTCAGGTAAGTCTTTGCCAATGGTTTCTTTAATTACTCTGGGGCCCGCAAAACCTATCAATGCACCCGGCTCTGCAATATTGAAGTCTCCTAACATGGCGTATGATGCGGTAACTCCACCCGTGGTGGGGTCTGTAAGATAGGAAATGTAGGGCACGCCGTTTTTGGCGAGCAGACTCAATTTAGCTGATGTTTTTGCCATTTGCATGAGTGAAAATGCAGCCTCCATCATTCTGGCACCTCCCGATTTTGAGATGATCATGAGAGGGACTTTGTACTTGATACAGTGGTCAATAGCTCGTGAAATTTTTTCACCTACCACTGAACCCATGGAGCCGCCAATGAAGTTGAAATCCATACAGGCAACCATAAGAGGGTTGCCGTTTACTTTGCCGTGGGCGGTGCGCAATGCATCTTGTAGCCCCGTTTTACTTTGTGAAGACTTGAGGCGGTCTTCATATTTCTTTGTGTCCTCGAAATCGAGGGGGTTCATGGCCTTCATCCGCTTGTTGATTTCTTTGAATTTTCCTTCGTCAAAGAGGAGCTCGAAGTATTCTGCTGAACCTATGCGCTTATGGTAACCGTCGGCAGGAACCACATAGGCATTTTGCTTCAACTCAGAAGTTTCCACAATATTGCCTTTTGGCGACTTAAACCAAAGTCCGTCCGGCGTTTCTTTTTTTTCTTTAGTAGGGGTCGTAATCCCCTTTCTCATTCTTTTGAACCAACTCATAAATTGTTTCGTTTTATGCGATGTCTATTTTTTCTTCCAAGTAAACGTTTTGAACGGCGTTGATTATTTTAACCCCCTCGTCCATTGTTTTTTGGAAAGCTTTCCGGCCTAAGATCAGTCCTGAACCACCTGCACGTTTGTTGATTACGGCTGTCTTTACCGCATCTGAAAGGTCTGATTCACCACCCGAAGCACCACCCGAGTTGATGAGTCCGCGCCTCCCCATATAGCAGTTCGCCAATTGGTAGCGGCACAAATCGATAGGGTGATTTGAGGTTAGGTCACTGTAAACTTTTTTATGTGTTTTTCCGAATTTCAAGGCCGTGTAGCCGCCGTTATTAGTGGCCAATTTTTGTTTGATGATATCCGCCCCGATGGTAACTCCGATGTGATTGGCCTGGCCGGTTAAGTCTGCAGCGGTGTGATAATCCGTACCGTCTTTTTTGAAATCACTGTTTCTCAAGTAACACCAAAGTATGGTGGCCATGCCCAATTCGTGAGCTCTTTCAAATGCTTCGGCAACTTCTTGAATTTGTCGGCTTGATTGTTCAGAACCAAAATAGATGGTAGCGCCCACCGCCGTTGCGCCCATTTCCCAAGCACGATCTACCGAACCGAAAGGAATTTGATCGAATGTATTGGGGTAGGTGAGGAATTCGTTGTGATTGATTTTCACCACGAATGGAATTTTATGTGCGTATTTTCTGCTGCAGGCCGCTAAAACATCAAAGGTAGATGCCACTGCATTACAACCCGCTTCGATGGCTAATTTTACGATATTTTCCGGGTCGAAGTAAATGGGGTTAGGAGCAAATGACGCTGATGCCGAGTGCTCAATGCCTTGATCTACGGGAAGTATGGAGAGGTACCCCGTGCCTTTTAATCTGCCGGTTTGATGATATAAACTATGTAAACTTTTCAGGACTTGGGGCGAGCGGTCAGTCGACCCAAAGGTGCGGTCAACGAAGTCCTCACCGGGGAGGTGAAGTTGTTCTTTACCTATAGTTGTAGATTTGTGTTCGAGAAGCGACTGAGCTTCATCTCCTAAAAGATTACTGATTTCGGTTAAGTTTGACATTTTTCTTGTTCTATGGTTCTTTTAAAATTGACTGCAAATTTACTAATATTAATTGGTTTGAATTTGGTAATCCAATGATTACAACAAGGAGGCAGGATAGTTTTTGAGTCCCTCCTCAATGCAGCGAAGCGCTTTTTTTAAACTTTCGGGCTCCAAAACGTAGGCTATACGTACTTCTCGCTGACCTTGACCCGGGGTGGCGTAGAAGCCTTCAGACGGTGCCATCATTACGGTTTCATTGTCTAATTCAAAATTCACCAGCATCCATTGGCAAAAACGCTCGGCACTGTCAACAGGTAATTCCGCAACACAATAAAAAGCACCGTCGGGCTTGGGACAAAATACCCCTTCAATTTTGTTGAGTCCGTCAACCATAATATTTCGGCGTTGGACATACTGCAATTTGACCTCGTCAAAATAGCTTTGCTCGGTTTCCAGGGCGCCGAGTGCGGCGATTTGCCCGTAAGTAGGCGGACTCAAACGCGCTTGGGCAAATTTTAAAATAGTTCGCATTACAGCGCTATTTCGAGAAACCACGGCACCTATACGCAATCCGCACATGCTGTATCTTTTGGACACGGAGTCCACAACAATCGTATTGTCTTCAATACCGTTGAGCTGCATTACCGAAATATGGTCGGTGCTGTCGTAAACAAACTCGCGGTAAACCTCATCGGCTATGAGGTAAAGATCGTGTTTTTTTACCAAATCCCTCAGCATTTCCAACTCCTCGCGAGTATAAAGTTTTCCTGTTGGGTTGCCGGGATTACACAACAAAACGGCTTTGGTATTTTCCGTAATAACCTCTTCAATTTCTTCTAATTCGGGAAGGGCAAAGCCGTCGTCTATTCGTGTGGTAACCGGAACAACATTAACTCCCGCGCTTACGGCAAAACCGTTATAATTGGCATAAAAGGGTTCGGGAATGATGATTTCATCTCCTTCATCCAAACACGCCATGAATGCAAATAGCAGCGCCTCAGATCCGCCCGTTGTCACAATAACATCATCTTCTGTCACTTCTATGCCGTTTTTACGGTAATATTCTGACAACCCTTCCCTGTATTCTAATGTGCCGGCTGAGGGAGTATATTCGATAACCGACAAATCTGCAGCTTTAACCGCATCCAGAGCTTTTTTCGGACTCTTAATGTCGGGCTGACCAATATTGAGGTGATACACGTGTTTACCTTTACTCTTCGCTTCATCGGCAAAGGGCATGAGTTTACGGATAGGACTCTCGGGCATCCTGTGACCTTTATCTGATATTTGAGGCATAACTTTTTAATTATAGAAACCGAATGAAAAGTAAAACAAGTCACGCGGCTGATTAACGGCGCGAAGATACATACAGCCGGATTTCTAGATTGAATTAAGAACTATATTTTAAATATACCTGAGGTGGTTTAGAGATATTGTATGCCGGGCGAAAAATAAAAAAGGTCGAGAAAAATCTCGACCTTTCAAAATTAAGGATATTCAAATAAGTTGAGTCCTTATCAATGCTGTAAATTTATTGAGCTACGGGAGCACCCTCCGATTTGTTCTCGGGAGAGGTTTTTGCTTCTTCAATTTTACCTTTAATGCGTAAAACCACAGTAGGGTTTTCTTTCGCATTTGAAGTGATTGTTACACTTTTATTTATGGGACCTAATCGCTTAGAGTCATATTTAACCTTAATGGTTTCACTCTCTCCCGGGGCAATAGGTTTGCGCGGCCACTGGGGAACCGTACAGCCGCATGATCCGCGGGCATTACTGATAATTAAAGGTTCATTTCCCGTATTTGTAAAAACGAATTCGCAACTGGCATCACCGTGTTGCTCCATGTCGCCAAAATCGTGCACTTTTTTTTCAAATTCGATTTCAGGCCCTTCCTCGGGTTGAGCCATAATTGCGGTAGAAAATAATACCGCTACTGCCATCAAGAATAAATTCTTCATTTTACTAATAATTTTATTTGTTGCAAATGTATTGAATTGTAGTTTTTCGCAACTCCCCTTAACAACATATTAACACGAGGGAGAAACGAAACAAACTGCTATTACCAACCATTGTGCCAAAAGATGTGCAACATTTCGTTTTTTCAAAAGTCTGAAGTACCACAATTAATATTTCGGCAAAAGCACTTTTTTTAATTATTTACTTAATTTTGCCCACTAATTAAAATCCTGTTACTACAATATTGTGTAATTACCATAAACCTTTTTGATATGCATAAGCAAACCGCCCAATTCTTTAAAAACCTTTTAAAAAATACCCTCCAAACGGTAACTTTGGTTTTCTTCATGTTCACGCTTAGTTCCTTATTCTCCTGTGATAACAACGCAGAAAACCAAAACAATCAAGATGCGGGTTCAAAAGTTGTAGAAGTCAAAATAAAAGACATT
>PXEK01000218.1 GCA_003564735.1 Cryomorphaceae bacterium | reverse complement strand
CCACAACCTAAAAACCCCTATGCTCTCGGCCCGCTCGCCGGGATAAACGGCATTGGCCACGGCCGCCAAAAATGTGGGATAAACCAAGGCTGTACCAAATCCCAAAACGCCGGATAATAAAACCAAAACGTAAAATTGAGCGGTAAACGGAATTAAAAATACGGCCGCCGCTTGCATCAACATACCCCAAAATAGCATTTTCTTTTTTGAATACACATCGGCCATTTTTCCCGTAAACAATTGCCCTATACCCCACACTGCCGGATACACAGCGGCAATAACCCCTATATTTTCACTGTTAAAATTCAAACTCAAAAGCAATACCGGCAATAGGCCCCAAATCATTCCGTCGTTCAAATTATTGACCAACCCCGCTTGAGTTACAGAGCTTAACGTTTTATCGAAAAAAGTGGTGTTTAAAAACACGTTACCTTTACTTTCAACCGTATCTAAGTTTTTTTCCAAATCTACAAAGGCACCCGTATCTTTCACCCAAATTGCCGTAAGCAAAAGCCCCGTTACCGAAGCTGCAATGCCCAGGTAAAACGGATAGGGAGTAATCCCGTAGCTACTCGCTGCGTACCCCGATAGAAAAGCGAAAAAACCTACGGCAAAATACCCCGCAAACTCATTCAGCCCCATAGCCAATCCCCTATTGTTTGGACCCACCAAGTCTATTTTCATAATTACTGTACTGCTCCAAGTAATTCCTTGAGTAATGCCCAGCAATACATTGGCAAAAATGACCCAACTCCAACTTGGTGCGTACATCAAAATAAAGGGAACGGGGAGGGTTAAAAACCAACCGACCAGCAACAAGTTTTTCCTTCCGAAGTTATTCGATAACCGCCCCGTGAAGTAATTCATTACCGCTTTTGAAATACCAAAAGCCGTGATAAAGGAAAGTATGGCCGTTTTTGATTCTACGCCAAAAACTTCTCGAGCAAACTCGGGAAAGATGGAACGCTCTATACCTACCATAGCCCCCACAAAAGCATTGACGATAACAAGCAGCGTAAACTGTTTCCAATTTTGTTTTAAGCCGAGTGCAGGTTCTTTCATCATTGGTGCCGCAAAAATACCTTGGTTTAGTGAATTCTCGTGTGATGAAAGTCACCTCTTGCGTTAGTCACGCACTTTTTCGTAAACACAAAAACTGAAGTCAAACTCGTGCCGGTGATCTTTTTCAACATCTGTTTTTTGCGTCAACACCCACTTATTTTCATCAATTTCAGGAAAAAAAGTATCTCCCTCAACCTCTGATTTTACGCGGGTCACATACATCTTATCTACCAAGTCTTTCTTTAGTGCTTCACGATATACCTTACCGCCGCCAATGATGAAAGGCTCAGGATCCCCCGATTTAACGGCAAGTTCAAGCGCTTCCTCTAATGATTGAGCTACCTTGGCATCAGAGAGTTTAAAATTTTTGTTTTTTGTCAAAACAATATTGAGTCTGTCTTTTAAGGGTCGGTATTTTTCTGGAATGCTTTCCCAATTTTTACGTCCCATGATTACGGTATGGCCGGCAGTGGTTTCCTTGAAGTATTTCAAATCTTTAGGCAGGTACCAACATAAATCGTTGTTTTTACCAATGACATAATTTTCAGAAACCGCTACAATGAGTGAGATGCAATAATTTTTCATATTTCGAAAGGGTGAATATCTGTTGGTTTAACAAAATGAACTCCGGAGGTTTTTTCAGTAGCAAAGTGAGCACATGCACGCGCAATTTGGGCGGCGTGAACGGGAATCATCTTTCGCAATTTACCTATTAAAATAGGCTTGAGGAATGACAACACTGCAAAAGCGAATTTCTCACCCGTTCGGTTTTCTTTTCTATCGCCGTAAATCAATGATGGATGAACGATAATGAGCCGCTCAAAACCAATGGCTTTTAATGCTTCTTCAGTTTCACCTTTCACACGCAAGTAGAAAAAAGCAGAATCTGCATTGGCACCATCAGCGCTTACCACCACAAAAGTTTTCACTTTGCACGCGTGTGCCCGGCGAGCCAACTCCACCACATACTCATAATCTACTTTTTTAAACGCCTCTTTAGAGCCTGCCTTTTTCATGGTTGTACCCAAGCCGCAAAAAACCACGTCAACGCCTGTAAGGTCCGCCTCGTCTATACGATCAAAATCCACAACTTTATTGGATACCGCCGGTAAATCGTATTTTACTTCCTTACGGTTTAAGGCAGCTATTTCAGCATATTCTTTCCCGGCGCTTAACACCTTTAGCAACTCGTTTCCCACCAATCCGCTCGCACCCGCAACTACAGCCTTTTTGCTCATTTTACTTTCATTTTGTGAGGACAACCCCAAACTGAAAAAGCCGAATTACACCGCGACTTGCGCCTTAATGGCCGGGTGCGGATTGTAATTTTCCAAAGTGAAATCTTCAAATTTAAATTGAAACAGGTTATTCACCTCGGGATTTAATTTCATTTTCGGCAGTGGTTTGGGCTCTCTTTTTAAAAGCTCATCGGCTTGTTTGAGATGATTGGAATACAAATGAACATCGCCAAAAGTGTGAACAAATTCTCCCGGTTGCAAACCGCAAACTTGAGCAATCATCATGGTAAGTAAAGCGTAAGAGGCAATGTTAAACGGAACGCCCAAAAAGGTATCGGCGCTGCGCTGGTAAAGTTGACAACTTAGTTTATTGTCATTCACATAAAACTGAAACATCGTATGGCAAGGCGGCAAACCTGCCTTAGCCATTTCGGTAATTTCAGAAGCATTCCACGCACTCACTATAAGCCTGCGCGAGTTGGGGTTATTTTTAATTTCATTTACCAGCCATTCCATTTGATCAAACCCGTTAAAGTCGCGCCATTGCTTCCCGTAAACCGGTCCCAACTCACCGTACTGCTGTGCGAATTCATAATCCTCGGCAATATCTTGAATAAACTCTTTCATTTTGGCTTTCCACTGCGTGCTGTAACGGGGGAAATCTTCACTGAGACCTTGTTCCTTAAGGTATTTGGTAAAAGGCCACTCGTTCCAAATATTCACGCCGTTGCGCACCAAGTAACGAATGTTGGTATCACCCTTAACAAACCACAACAACTCGTGAATCACCGATTTTAAATGCGTTTTTTTGGTGGTTACCAGCGGAAAACCCTCTTGTAAGTCGAATCGCATTTGGTAGCCGAAGCACGAAATCGTACCCACGCCGGTGCGATCATCGCGGCGCGTGCCGTGCTCCACTATGTGCCTGATTAAATCGTGATATTGCTTCATGAGTTGTTCATTAACGAGTAACGAGCGACAAACTTACTCATTTTTGTCCCCAAATTTTAATAAGCCCTTTCGTCTTTCCCCTCCATATAATTCATAAAAGCGCGGTTTACCACCTTATTCCCGCCCGGGGTGGGATAATTGCCGGTAAAATACCAATCGCCCCGATGACCCGGACACGCATTTTTGAGTCCTTTGGCGCTTTGATAAATGATTTCAACCTCGGCCTTCATTCCGTGCGGAGTGAGCAACTCGGCAATTTTGGCTGAAATTTCATCACCGGTAAACGGTTCGTAAACCTTTTTTACGTGATTCACCACCTCCTCTTTAGGGGCATTTTGTTGTGCTTCACACAATTGATATACATCGCGCAACAACTTTTCTTTATTGTTGTCTTTCAATAGCTCAACCGCAGCCCTAAAAGCAATAAAGTCGCCCATTTTGGCCATATCAATACCGTAGCAATCAGGATACCGAATTTGCGGCGCCGATGAAACGATAATGATTTTTTTCGGATTCAACCGGTCTAAAATACGAAGAATACTTTGCTTTAACGTGGTTCCCCTCACTATCGAGTCATCAATCATGACTAACGTATCGGTGGGTTTTACCACGCCGTACGTAACGTCATAAACGTGAGCCACCAAATCATCTCTTTCATCATCTTGCGTAATAAAGGTTCGCATTTTAGCGTCCTTAATGGCAATTTTTTCGGCTCGGGGATTTCGATTCAACACAGCTTCCACCTCCTCCTCAGAGGCTTGCGGCCCCATTTGTTTGAGTAGGTCAATCTTGTGCCTGTTCATCAACTGATGTGCCGATTTCATGAGTCCGTAAAACGACAACTCAGCCGTGTTGGGAATAAAACTGAATACCGTATTTTCCAAGTCATTATTCACGGCTTTAAACACCTTGGGCGCTACCTCCCTACCCAATTGCAAACGTTCATTGTAGATGTCGCTATCACTGCCCCTACTAAAGTAAATGCGTTCAAATGAGCAAGATAACTTTTCTTTCTCAGGCAAAACCCTTTCACGAGATATGTTGCCGTTAGCTTTCACGATAAAAGCCTTGCCGGGTTCCAATTCGTGAACCGCGTCAACGGGTAAATTAAATGCCGTTTGAATCACGGGCCTTTCACTTGCCACAACCGCCACTTCATCATCCACATAATAATATGCCGGCCTAATGCCGTTGGGATCGCGCAGCACAAATGCATCTCCGTGACCAAAAAGCCCCGCCATTACATAGCCGCCATCCCAATCTTCAGAGGCATTTTTTAGTATTTCAACAGGGTCTAAATTTTTGGCAATCAATGATGAAATTTCCACCCTTGAGTAGCCCAAACTGCGGTAGTGGTCATAGAGTTCTTGATTTTGAACATCTAAAAAGTGACCAATTTTTTCCATTACCGTAACCGTATCTGCCTTTTCCTTGGGGTGCTGACCTATGGAAACCATAAAATCAAAAAGCTCATCAACATTGGTGAGATTAAAATTACCGGCCACCACTAAATTTCGTGTTTTCCAGTTGTTTTGACGCAAAAACGGATGGCAAGACTCAACACTGTTTTTACCGTAAGTGCCGTAGCGCAAATGCCCCAAAAACAACTCTCCCATAAAGGCCATGTTTTCCTTCAGCCATTCTGCATCGTGCAGTTTTGAGGGGTCTTTTTCATGTAAATCTTTAAATCGCTTGTTTATGTAATCAAACGTATCTTGAATAGGCTTACCGCTAACCGAGCGATATCTCGAAATGTATCTGTTCCCGGGCGGAACGTCTAATTTAATATTGGCTACACCTACACCGTCTTGCCCGCGGTTGTGTTGCTTTTCCATAAGCAGGTGTAACTTGTTTATGCCGTACAAGGCAGTGCCGTATTTGGCCTCGTAATAACTCAACGGCTTTAAAAGTCGTAAAAATGCAATTCCGCATTCGTGTTTAATCGCGTCGCTCATCTAAATCGAATATGTGCGCAAAGTTAACGGTAATTTACTGATGTGTGAATATGCAATTCTCGGTAAAACAAAATACTGTCATTCGTTTGATTATCATTTTATTGGTCAGAGCCCTAACCATCTGCACGGCACAACCACCCCGCTCAAGTTTAAGATGAACAGCGGGGGTGGACCACGAATAATCGGGGGGTGATGATTGTTGGCGGCTCTGACCAAAAGCAACAAATAAAGTATGCTTACTTTTGCACGTTTAATGCAACTCCTTTTTGATGAATAAAATAAAATTTGCCGTAATTGGTCTGGGACACATTGGCAGGCGACATGCCACCATTATTAACGAATACGAGGAATCTGAACTTGTAGGCGTTATGGATGTGGATAATGAGGTTACCAAGCACGAGTTATACCCCAAAAATACCCCGTTTTTTACCGATGTTGCTCAACTCATTAAAGAAACGCGCCCCGATGTGGTCAACATTTGTACCCCAAACGGTACACACTCAAGTTATGCCGCTCAATGTTTAGAGTTAGGTACGCATGTAGTGATAGAAAAGCCGATGGGGCTGAGCAAGGCCAAGTGCGAAAGCTTGATTTTTAAAGCGCTGCAAGTATCAAAACAGGTTTTTGTGGTGAAGCAAAACCGCTACAGCCCGCCCTCCAAATGGCTCAAAGAAATGGTATCAAAAAAGAGATTAGGCAACATTCACATGGTGCAAATCAACTGTTATTGGAATCGTGACGATCGCTATTACAAACCCGGCGGTTGGAAGGGCAATTTAAGCAATGACGGCGGTACGTTGTTTACTCAGTTTAGCCATTTTATCGACATCATGTACTGGGTTTTTGGTGACATCAAAAATATCAAATCAACATTTGCCGATTTTACACACGGTAATTCTACCGATTTTGAAGACTCGGGCCTGGTGAATTTCGAATTTGTAAACGGCGGATTGGGTTGCATCAATTTTTCTACTGCCGTGTGGGATAAAAATATGGAGAGCTCCATTACCGTGGTGGGTTCAAAGGGCAGTATAAAAATTGGCGGGCAATACATGAATGAAATTGAATATTGCCACGTTGAAGATTACGAACAGCCCGAGCTCGAAGCCACAAATCCGCCCAACGATTACGGCCCTTTCAAAGGCTCGGCAGCCAACCACCATTACGTTATTGAAAATGTGGTGAACACCCTAAACGGTAAAGATACCATTACGGCCAATGCACTCGAAGGCCTCAAAGTGGTGGAAATTATAGAGCGAATTTACGAGAGCAGAGATTTAAAAAGCCTCAAAGAAAAAAAATGAGCAACGTTATAAAGTTTGGCATTGTGGGGTGCGGTTATATTGCCGAGCGCCACGCGGAACACATCATCAATCACCCGCTT
>PXEK01000003.1 GCA_003564735.1 Cryomorphaceae bacterium | reverse complement strand
AAGGAACGAGAGTTTGTCATTTGTTCGCTTCGCGAACGTCATTAGCCATTAAGGCCGTTCTGCGGGAAGTGTGAAGCGGAAAGTGTAAAGCGAGGCACGTTGTGAGTGGAATCGAGTGGATAAGTAGACTCACTTACGACCCCGGAAGGGGTCGAGCAGGAATAGCCCCGAGTGTAAACTCGGGGTAAACGGGAATTATCGAGTTTCACGACCCCGGAGGGTGTCGAATAATCATAAAAATGTGAGCTGTCTCCGAGCAAGAAGCTTTATCGGAATGGAAAAGAAAGGGTTATGATTGAAAGGTCAACCCACACCCTCCGTTATCTTCCCGGTCACCGCTTAGGCAAGCTACATATGTAAATAATCATCAAAGCTTTCATTTCAAGCGATGATTGGGCTCTTTAATAAGTGTATAATACAACGGTGATGCAGTTTATAAACCTAATAAACAAAACTCCAGTAAATGGTGGCATCAGTGCGTTGGAGTTCACCTCTTACTTGTTGCGGATTCAAATTGATATCGTCAAGAGCGTTTGTGGTACGTAAACTGTCTAACACACGGTTGCGCGTGAACGGACGGTTATTTTCGTCCCTGACTTTTAGTCCGTCCGCCAACCGCTGACTTGTAAGACGTGTATCACCGGGGAAAGTGAATGACAAACGATTTGATTCGCTTACAATGCCTCTGAAATTTTCATACGTTTGCTCACTCGTGCCTAAACTGCCGTACTCCACGTAGAGGTTGGGTCCCCGACCAAACTCTGAGGTATCCCAAACAGCCAATGCTAAACGAGTAAAAACGATGGAATCAATACGTTTATAACCAATCTCTACTTGATGTTTAGCAGATCTTTCTCTGGAACTATTCTTCTTGAGTGCAATTTGCTCAATAGTATAACTCCCTGAGGTATCGTAAACGTGAGAGACCAAGCGCCCCTCATTACCATTGCCGTCGCCAAAGTCCCAAAAAAAGGTTTCGCCCCTACCGCAACTTCGTATGTCCACCATCCCGGGAGGAGGTTGAAAATATCTGTCGTTTGCTTCAATACACGCTTCGGGTCGGGAGCATGAAAGTTGGAAAAACACTACAGTCGTTAAAAAAATAAGATTCCGCATTTCTTTGTATTTGTGTGTTGTTAAAATTTGAATCTCAGGTAACCCTGCATGCCCCCGCCTTGCATATTGGGGGCGAAACCCAAATCGTCAAGAATAAAGCTCTTGTCTTCCTTCAACTCCGGAGGGTTTATTTTACGTATTTTCAAAATCTTGGAAATACCCCAAGCCGTGAAGCCTGCCGTGGCCGCGTACAAACCGTACTGCAACGTCCTGCTGCGGCGAAGTGAAGATTCCGCGTTCTCCAGTCCTTGATCTCCGTAAGAGGGTAAGTCATAGCGGTTACCCAATTCTTGTCGGCGTTGAATATACTTGTTTTTACCCAGTTGATTGTAATTAATGATGGCGCCTAATGCCGCGGCACCGGCCAAACCTACAGTAAGGTAGTTTTGTCGCCTGAGGTCATTTTGCTCTGAGGTTATTTTTTGGTATTCACGCAATTCTTGGGTCTGTACCAAGCGTGCATAAATGGTTATTTTACCTGAGATATAGGTAAACGTAGTGTCAAAAACCTCGTGATGCGGAGCCCAAACCTCCAAATGAATTTCCCCCGGATCAACCTCAAAGGCAAAGCCCGTAGGTTGAAGTTCGCCGTTTATTTTTACCTTGTAATAATCTGAAGGTTCCGCAAAAACCGCAATATTCCACGATTTTCGCTGTGCTTGTGCAGCACTTATCGTGATGATAATAAGGCAGAGAATTAAAACAGGGTTCAATATTTTTTTCATGCTTCCAAAGTTATTTCATCTTCAGTAACGTTGAACAAATGTATTTTGGTCTCAAAGTTCTCAAATAATTCTTTTATACGCAAGGGTGAAGTGTCAGTAACCAATACCTGTCCAAATTTATCGTTACTCACAATTTCCATTAACGCCTTCACCCTATTTTTATCCAGTTTGTCAAATATATCATCTAACAATAAAATGGGTGGCGTGTTTTTTTTGTTTTTGATGAATTCAAATTGCGCCAATTTCAAGGCCGTTAAAAACGACTTTTTTTGTCCTTGTGATCCTGTTTTCTTTAGCGAATAATTATTCAATGTAAATGATAAATCATCTTTGTGAATCCCCACCGTTGTAAATTGCTTGCGGGCATCGTCATTTTTTGCCTTCTCCAATAACTCATCTAAGGAGTTGTCGTGAAGTTTTGATTTGTATGTCACCTTTGCATTTTCTCGGTCAGAACCCAGAAGCCGGTAATACCTGTCAAACACCGGTATGAATTCCTCACAGAACGACTCCCTGGCGGCAAATACAGGTGTGCCGTGTAGCGAGAGTTGCATGTTCCACACCTCCATGGCGTCGTTATCCCACCGGCGTTGTTCGGCGAAGGTTTTTAGTAGCTTGTTGCGTTGACTCAGCGCCTTTTGATATTGCATTAAATGATCGAGGTACTTCTTGTCAAATTGCGAGATGACACCGTCTAAAAATTTACGTCGCAGCTCGCTGCCCCCGTAAACCAACTCCTCATCGGCAGGGGAAACAAAAACGAGCGGAATCAACCCTATGTGATCTGAAAATTTATCGTAATTCTTTTTATTGCGCTTAAAAATTTTCTTTTCTCCTCGTTTAACCCCGCAATACAATGCATGGCTCTTGTCTTGATTAGAACTTTTAAAAAATCCCTCAACCACAAAAAAACCCTCGCCGTGTTTGATATTTTGAGAATCGGTAGGGTTAAAGAAACTCTTGGTAAAAGCCAAATAATAAACCGCATCTAAAATATTGGTTTTGCCCGCTCCGTTATTGCCCGTAAAGCAGTTAACACCCTCACTCAACGTTATGTCTACCTCGGCTCTGTTTTTGAAATTGATTAACTGTAAACGGGTTAAATGCATACCTGATTTTAGCGAATAAAAATGTTGAATGAATGTTTGTGCTCTGTTTGTCGGGATGCAAAATAAATGATTTACCGGCTAATACTGTGGGAATTGATAAAAAACTATATTTGCACCGCTAAAATGTAACGGAATAATGGCAAAAACAAAAAAACAGAAAGAGGAGGAAATTGTTGACGTACAGGAGGTTTACTCAAAGACCGAGCAATTTCTGGACAAAAATAAACAAATCATAATCGGTGGAATTACCGCCGTGGCGCTCATCGTATTCGGTGTGTTTTACTATTTCAATATTTATTTACCGCCTTTGGAAAAAGAGGCGCAAGATGAGTTGTTTCATGCTCAGCGTCATTTTGCTAATGATTCACTCAATTTAGCGATGTACGGTGATAGTGACGGAAATTTTGGTTTTGAGGAAATTGCATCGAATTACGGATCAACCAATGCCGGCAATCTAGCTCACTATTACATGGGCGTTTCTCTTTTGAGAACCGGAGACTTTGAAGGCGCCATTCTTTATTTGGACAGATATAAGCCCAAAGACGAAATCACCCCTTCCATTAAGTTTGGGGCTATGGGCGATGCTTGGAGTGAACTCGGAGATTACTCTGAAGCTTTAAGTCATTACCGCAAGGCTATTAAAAATGTTGAAAATGAATTTACCACACCTATTTACTTGATGAAGGCCGGTTTGGTGGCTGAAGAATTAGGCAAGGGTAAAGAGGCGGCAGAGTTTTATTCGCGCATCAAAAAAGAGTTCCCCAACTCCATGCAGGCCAGGAATATTGAAAAGTTTATAAAACGCGCTCGCGGATTGGCTTAATTTGAGCTATAATGCACGTTGTTCCTTCAATAGAAACGCTTTTTGAAAGCCGTAATCAGTGAGGGGAGTTAGCAGGGGCTTAATCTGTAGATTCTTATAGATGGTCTGTGAAAAAGTGTTTTCTATTCATCCCTTGCGTTTCTATTTTTGCAGGGAAGCTCTATGGAGCGCACGGCATTGTAACGCTTAAGGTTCTGATCAAAAAATAATACAAAAAATTATGGCAACTGAACTGAATAATTTAAGCGATAGGAGTATAGGTGGGGATGTTGATTGTTCAACGTTTAAGGTAAGTATTGTGGTGAGCGAGTGGAATGATTCTATCACGGGCGCACTGCATTCAGGGGCGGTTGATTTTTTGAAAAATGCGGGGGTGCGACCCGAAAATATAGAATCGCACTATGTGCCGGGTAGTTTTGAGTTGCCCACGGCGGCGCAGTTTGTATTGGAAGCTAGTGACGCTCCTGATGCGGTGGTGTGCTTGGGAAGCGTAATTAGAGGAGAAACAGAGCATTTTACTTTTGTGTGTAATACGGTATCGCAGGGAGTGAAAGATGTGAGTTTGAAATACAATAAGCCCGTTATTTTTGGTGTATTGACTGACGATACACAGGAACAAGCCGAGGCGAGATCGGGAGGTAAGCACGGCAATAAAGGCGTTGAAGCTGCTGCTGCCGCAATTAAAATGATTGCGCTAAAGAATAGAATTACGGGTGCGTAAATAGTACTTAAATTTTTTTGTGGGGGCTCAATGTAAAACGTGAGAATAAATGTATCTTTGCAGCCCTTTTTGAAAACAGGTAAAGGAAAAATATTATGAAAAGAACATTTCAACCCTCGAAGAGAAAGAGAAAAAATAAACACGGCTTTAGGAGTCGTATGGCTACAAAAAACGGAAGAAAAGTTTTGTCTCGTCGCAGAGCCAAAGGTCGCCACAGTGTTTCTGTGAGTGATGAGCAAAGACATAAGTTCTAGTTCACCTTGAGGTGGGAATGTCTCACCTTGATTAGGTTTAATTTTTTTGCAGTTCGGGGCACCTAAGCTCTTGTGCCCTAAAAGGTACAGCAGAATTTAATATTTTACGTGGTTGTATGTTGAACATGGCAACCACGTTTTTTTTTGCGTCTGCCCGGAAGTAAAGCAAAAAGTAGTAATGTATGAGCTCATCAAAGATAGCCATCATTATTGTTTCTTTCCAATGAACCTCAGTTGCGGTAGATTTGGAACTGTGATGGCCTTTTACACCTTCTCAAAACTCTCAAACTTTTTTTTCCATTCTGCAGGCATGGGAGCGGTTTTTTGAGCCACGTTATCAAAACAAACCAAAGTAAAATGTCCGGTTGAACAAGTGGTGTAGGAATCGGCACCGGTTTTTACTCGAAAAGCAAAACTGCAGTGTATGCTTTTGTTCCCTATTTTTTCGGTTTTTATGCCGCATTGCAGTTCGTCTCCCAAATGAACGGGACGGAGATAGTTGATTTCATTGTGCACCAGCAATACCCCAAATTTTTTCCAATCATGGCGTTGCCCGATGATTTTGTTGAAGTAGTCTATCCTGGCTTCTTCGGTGTAATTGAAGTAAACGGCATTGTTTACGTGACCCATGGCATCAAGGTCGCTAAAACGAACGCGAATATTTGTAAAGAATTTCATATTAAGTCATTGGTTTTTGGTTCGGACCAAAATAAATTACCACCTGAATCCTCCCGTAAGCACAAAAACTCCGGATTGCATACGAACTGTGGCCGGATTGATGTAGGCGGGGCTGAAAAGGAACTCCTCAACTTCGTCAACACGCATGAGGCTGTAGGCGGCGTCAATAAAAAAGCTCGATTTACGATAGCCCGCCCCTACGCTATAAGTGTGAATGTTTCGACTGATGTCTATTTCAGATGAGTAGGGACTTTGATTAAAGCGATAACCGCCACGCGCAAAATAGTTTTCAAAACGGAGTTCCAAACCGGCTCTAACATTATGTGTAGCTCCAAAAATTTCTTCAATATCCGTATTCAAATCACTAAAATCAATACGTGCCAAATCATCTCTAAATTTGATGTTGGAATAGTTTACGTATTCGTATTCTAAACCAATGATTCCGCGCTTACCCAAGATTATTCCCGCCGATGCTTGTGCCCTTCCGGGCTGTTTTTGCATGTAATTTAAAGGTCCTCCCGGGGAGAATGAAGCATATTCCTCAGTGGCATCTCCCGGATTTTCGGGCTCAAAAACAGATTGCACGTCTGTTTCGTAATTGTCATTAATCGAGATATATGAGGGCGTATGATAAGCCAAACCAAGCCTTAGGTTATCATTGACTCTGTAAATGGCGCCTAATTTTAATTTAAAGGCTGTTCCGGTAATGTTGAGGTCTTCATTGAACTCCCACTCTCTAAGCGGAGAGAATTCCGCTCCGTCAAAATCACTTTCGCTGTAGGTAGATTTTTCGCTGTAGTTGAGTCTGACAATATTCACAGAACCCCCCAAGTAGAAGCGGTTGTTGATGTTGGCAGAGTAAAAACCGCCCCATTCGGCCAGTGACCCTGTGCGTTCGATTATTTTATTCATCGAACCTTCATGAAGTTCGTTAGCGTGAAAAAATGTGCCGTTTTGTTCAAAAGCATCAAGGAGAAACGCCTCATAAGCGGGGGTGACATCAAATGCTAACTCATCAGCGAACGGCCCTGCTGCGGCATTTAGGCGATCCTGCCAAGGATCTAACAACGATGATTGAGGGTTGGGATCATTAAAATTTGTCACAGAATAAAAGTTGGCCATTCGGTTGTAACCCAAGCCCCAAGTAGAACTGATTACTCCTGACGAAGTATTTTTTTGATCGTTCAGAACCAGCATGAGGTT
>PXEK01000219.1 GCA_003564735.1 Cryomorphaceae bacterium | reverse complement strand
TGAGTAGAGTTCCGTAAATGTAATTGAGCGCCACCGCCACAAAAGCCCACATCAAAACGGGAAAAAGCCGAGCCGTTTCCTCGATTTCATGAACAAACAAAAAATCAATAACATAACTACCGTACAGACTACAAAAAAGGGCAATAAAAACCGAGGGGATCACCAATAACCGCAGACTCCAATCGGCAATTTCACCTACGTTTTCTCTTTTTTGCAGCATGTTAGAAAAGACGGGAAGCAGCAGCCCGGCAAAAAGAACGGCAATCATATTCCCGGCTTCGTAAAGTTTAAATCCCTGAGCATAAATGCCCGCATCTCCGGTTCCATCAACCGCTAGCCGTTCAATCATTACGGAGTCTATTCGAGTGTAAAACGACATAAACAAAGCAAGTAAAGCGTAGGGATACGTTTGTTGAATCACCTCTCCCAAAAGCGACATTTTAAACCTAAAAATCAAAGGTATTTTTTTCAGAACCAAAACCACTGTACCGTACAAAATAGCAAACGCATAAGCAATGGTTTGCAAGTAAATAAAAACATCGATAGTAAAGCTTTCATTTAATACGGGATGAAAAAGAAAAACACCGCACAACACTATCATAAACATTCGATCCAACACCCCTGCGATACTGTCCCAAACAAACAATTGCAAACCGGCAATAGCCGATCGCAAAAACAACAAAAAAGACGACAATACCAAGTTCAAGGTGATCGGAACCAACAGGTTCATAAAGCGATCGGAGTAATTCATAAAATACTTCCCTGAAACCAAAAGCATGGCGGCGAACAACACGGCCAACAGCACTTTGAAAACGGCAATGGTCAAAAATCTGGATTTCAAAAAAGTGGGTGAAGCCGAAGTTTCTCTGTTGGTATAATTGTTTAATCCTGGATCGGTAATAATAAAGAATAAAAAACCGAAATTAAGCAGCGTAAAGTACATCCCAAAATCCTCAACCCCTACCCTGTTTTGCACCGTGATTTGAATACCCAATATCCAAAGCGGCTTAATCAAAATATTGATTACCAACAAAAACGCGAGGTTTTTTATAAAGGTCTTTTGCACTTTTTTCTATGTTGTTGTGTCGCGGGTTTTGAGTGCATGTTATCATGCTGCGTATATGAGAAATCGCCAAACAATCTCCGCTACAAAAGTAAAGGAATTAATGAGAGTCGACCCGACACCCGCTCTACTTCATTTCAAATTACATTTATGTCTGAAACGTCGATTCAGACATATTCATATCTCAACCCGTCCTTTTTATTTTGAAGCGTTTCAAAACACAAGACCGAAACGAAGGCATGGCGTTTAAATCTGCGGTATAGCGAAGCTGTATCTGCGTATAATTACAGAGCACCGGCGTCAGCTTCTTCTGCATTTACACGCCCTAAGTCAGACAAAATGAGAGGGTAAACTGATTTGCCTTCGGCAAACCGCTGATGTCACCCTGTGGAATACACTGCGCTACGCCTATGGGCAAATTCCACAGGGTAAACTGATGAACGCAGTTGTATTTGCTCTGCGAAGCAAAGAAGCAACAGGAATTAACTACGTGAAACCCCTACCTATCCGGCAGGCCGGCGCGTAATCGATGTTCTATACTTCACCGCAAAGCAGCTTCCACACGTAATACATCGTACTACTTCTTGATGACTTTGAATTTTTGATTGGTTGTTTCGGTTCTGACCATAAAAATATAAATCCTGGAGGGCAACTCTTGTATGGAAAATGTACCCTCTTTAGGTAAGCGACCTTGCTTGACGAGTGCACCTGTTAGTTTATAGACACTGACCTCGCCATTATCAGAGAACCCGGAAATATGCAAATCTCCGTGTGTGGGATTAGGAAACAGTGTTACTTTATTATTTTGAAATTTTGAACCTGTGCTCGTAGCGGTGTCATCTTCAACAATGTAATATTGATCGCGATAGATACGATAATTGGTTTGGTGAGGCCTGTAGGTAAGCAGGTGTAAATTTCCTTCTCGCACACGCATGTTCCTGAATTGATAACCTGCATCAAAGAACAATCGGTTTCTCAGTTTTAAAGAACGATCAAAACGAATGATGTGCGTGTCTTGTGCGTTGAATGCCCAAAAACCGCTATCGGGTGCGGGTTGTATATGACTCAAACGATGAATTACACCCGGGTTATAGTCGGACTCTGCCTCGTAAAGTTTATTCATTTCTATATCGAATATACGCATAACCATTTTGGTTACTTGATGCTTGGATGAAGCACTATCAAACCGAACTTTTTGAGCTAGATACATAAATGTCGTGTCGCTCAGAGTTCTTATGATATCTTCATTTTCGTAGCCTTGAGCTACATCAAGAAAGTCTTCTGTCTCAAATCTATACATCTCACCGTTTCGGGAAAAAAGCAGACTCCCGGCAGTGAGAAAACTATAGTTTCCCAGAGAAGTAAACCTATTCGTGGTCTGTAACGGATAATCTAGCTCAAAATCAATATTTGATGTTTGTAAGAGATGATACCGACGGCGCCAAAAATTGTATGCGTACAAAGTATCTCCGCGCACGAAACTCGGGGATAGATCATATTGGCTACCGTTTAACTCATTACCGTTGGTGTCAAAAGTCAGCAAAATACTGTAATGATTCTCCCATTGTTGAGAACTCCTATAAAGAAAAAATCGACCTGTGGCGGTATCCAGTAACGAATTTCCGAAGGAGTGATAATACCGTGCGGGTCCTCCGTGATGATTACCTGAGGGTCTGCCGGACTCAATTTCCAAAATCTCTTGGTGGTTTTTTTCACCAAATAACCGAAAAGCAGCTACTTCTCTATCGCCAAATGTTTTGCCTGTAAACCAATACCAACCTCCGCCGAATTTAAAGTCATCAAACCTTCGATTGATAAATTCATCTTCGTGAATAAGAGTTTGAGCGACCGGAGTGTTCCACAAACATCCGGAAATAATAAAGAAAAAGGAAACAGATATTTTGAGTATGGTATTCTTCATTCGGCTCTTTTTTCATGTTTAGCATTTTCTCAACAAGAATAAAACCAAAATTAAATTGCTCCGATAAAACCACCTAAACAACTATTAATCAAAATACAAAATAAAGATTACTTCGTTGCAAATCCCCTACTTATTTCCCGATTATGGAAAAATATTCCGAAAGGGATAGGTTTGTGTTTTTCATCGGGCAATACCGATAGTTTTAAGACTTCTGCCGATTAAACAGATTGAGCAAAGGGTGTAATTAGTGTTTGTCCATACAGTCTGTGGCTGTTCTAGAAAGTTCGAGAACAAGGCGTGTGAAATTCAAAAAAGCGGAGTTTACTTTCGTAAATGAGCATTTTTTTAATGAGCACAACGCAGTTATCGGACTTTATAGACAGACACTAATTAGAATCTATCATGGCAAGCATTTCCATTAAACGCAGCGTATCGCCGAGGAAGATGCAAAGACGTGCAGGTAATCGGGGTATGCTTCTTCTGCATCCTTACGCCCTAAGTCAGCTAAACTGAGAGGGTAAACTGATTTGCCTCCGGCAAACCGCTGATGTCACCCTGTGGAATACGCTGCGCTATGCCTGTAGGCAAATTCCACAGGGTAAACTGATGAACGCAGTTATGCTACTTCTGCAAAGCAAATGTACAGATGGTTTTAACAGCGTCAAATCTGCGCAATCAGCGATGCAGCGAAGCTGTATCAGCGTAAAGACGCAAAGAATCCTGCGCTGCGCAAGCAGCAATCCGTGAAAATCTATTTTCTAAATAGCGACAGCGTTACAAACGCTGCCGAGAGTAGCTTTCCATTTTCCAATCTCTATTTTCCAATCACTGTCTCGCTGCCAAGCAGCCAAATCCGCGCAAATCGGCTGAATCAGCGCCATCTGCGTTCTATTCTGTTGCAAACGGTTTTAACAGCGTAAAATCAGCGTCATCAGTGGTACAGCGAAGCTGTATCAGTGTAAAAGTGCAAAGCAATTTCTGCTGCGCGAGCAGCAAAATCCGCGCAAATCCGTTTTCTATACGGCGACAACGTTGCAAACGCTGACGAGAGTGGCCTTCAATTCTCCAAACTCCCAAACCTCCAAACATCCAAACCTCCAAATATCCATCCCCAACATCTACTCCCTGTCTTGCGGCAAAGCAGACTTCACCACGACGTTCCAAAAAAAACCTTCCCCTATCTAAAACTCACCGCTTTCCACAGGCATTTGGCGATCTACCTTTTTCACCAACCCTTGCAGCACCTTGCCGGGCCCTACTTCAGTAAAGGAAGATGCGCCGTCGGCAATCATTTTTTCCACACTTTGCGTCCACTTTACGGGCGCCGTAAGTTGCGCGATGAGATTAGCCTTAATTTCATCCGGATTTTTAATTCCGCTCGCTACTGCATTCTGATATACCGCACAAATCGGTTCCTTCACCTCAACGGCATTTATAGCTGCTTCCAGCTCTACACGTGCGGGTTCCATGAGCGGCGAATGAAAAGCACCGCCCACTTTGAGTGGCAGGGCGCGTTTTGCCCCGGTCTCTTTCATCAATTCGCAAGCTTTATTCACGGCATCAACCGTACCCGAAATTACCACTTGCCCGGGCGAATTATAATTGGCTGCAACAACCGTTCCCGTAATGCTCATACACACTGCCTCTACCTCGCTATCCGGCAACCCAAGAATGGCTGCCATGGTTGAGGGCTCAGCCTCACAAGCTTTTTGCATCGCCAGCGCACGTTTATGCACTAAGGTGAGTCCGTCCTTAAAACTCAACGCCCCTGCCGCCGTAAGGGCAGAAAACTCTCCCAACGAGTGACCTGCCGCCATTTCGGGAGCGAACTTATCGCCCATTGCCGCCGCTAAAGCAACGGAGTGCAAAAAAATCGCAGGCTGCGTAACTTTGGTCTGTTTCAACTCCTCATCTGTCCCCTCGAACATAATTCGCTTAATATCAAAACCCAATATATCATTAGCTTCATCAAACATCTCCTTAGCCTTAGCAGATGCCTCATACAAATCTTTTCCCATACCCGAAAATTGGGCGCCCTGCCCCGGAAATACAAACGCTTTCATATTCTATGTTTTATAATTTTATTGATCAGAACCGACTTCAAGCACAATCCGTAAGCCGGTGCAACTTTTAACGGCGCAAATGTAATACCCCAAGTGAAAACCTCAATGCGATTGACTCCCGGATGACAAAATTGAACTTCTTTTCATCGGGTTGAGGTTCTGACCAAAATATTGTGAATACTTGTGTGGAGTAACCGCTCTATCCCGTTATGAATACATACTTTTGCAAAATTCAAGAACATTAAAAAATAAATTTTCGGAATGAGCGAAAAGAATTATTCATCAAAGGAATTAATTGAAATTGAAGAGAAATACGGTGCGCACAACTACCATCCGCTGCCCGTGGTTTTGGCTAAGGGTGAAGGCGTGCATGTGTGGGATGTGGAAGGCAAAAAGTATTACGACTTTTTATCTTCGTATAGTGCGGTGAATCAAGGGCATTGCCATCCCAGGATTATTGGAGCGCTCAATGATCAAGCGCAAAAACTTACACTCACCTCGCGGGCATTTCACAACGATGTGTTAGGACCTTACGAAAAATACGCTACGGATTATTTTGGTTTTGATAAGCTGTTGCCCATGAACTCCGGCGCTGAGGCAGTAGAAACGGCGATTAAACTCACCCGAAAATACGCCTATGAAAAACGCGGAATTGAAGCCGATAAGGCGGTGATTTTGGTGGCAAAAGAAAACTTTCACGGTCGCACCACCACCATTGTTTCCTTTAGTAATGATGATAATGCTCGCGATAACTACGGACCGTACACTCCCGGTTTTGTGAGTATTCCGTATAATGATACCGAGGCGCTCGAAAAAGCCCTTGAAAAATACACGGTTGCGGGTTTTTTGGTGGAGCCTATTCAAGGCGAAGCGGGAGTGAATGTACCGGCTGATGATTACATGAAAAACGCTCGCGACCTTTGTAAAAAACACGATGCACTTTTTATTGCCGATGAAATTCAAACGGGAATTGCTCGTACGGGAAGTTTATTGGCTGTTTGCGGAAATTGCTCGTGTGAGGGTCACTGCGAACGTCAACCCGAAACGTATGTAAAGCCCGATGTATTGATTTTGGGTAAAGCCATCTCGGGCGGTGTTTATCCCGTATCTGCCGTACTTGCCGATGATGAAGTGATGGAGGTTATTAAGCCCGGCCAGCATGGTTCAACATTTGGCGGGAATCCGCTCGGGTCTGCCGTTGCCATGGAATCATTAGAGGTAGTTCGCGACGAAAAACTGGCTCAAAATGCACGCCGATTAGGGGAGATTTTCAGAACCGAAATGGAGGCCTTCGCCAAAGAAAATGGTTGGGTAACTTTAGTGAGAGGAAAAGGCTTGCTGAATGCTATAGTGATTAATGATAGTGAGGATTCTTCAACGGCTTGGGATATTTGTGTGAGTTTAGCCGATAACGGTTTGTTGGCAAAGCCTACACACGGCAATATCATTAGGTTCGCGCCGCCGTTGGTGATGACGGAGGAGCAACTCAGGGAGTGTGTACACATCATCACAAAAACCATTTCAGACTTTAAAAAGAAGTAGAGATTTCAGATTTCAACCTCACAAGCCGACCGAATAGTCGGCTTTTTTTTTGACTTTTGGGAGGGGCGCGGAATGTTGTGAGCTGAAGAATAAAATTTTCTCTTATATTTGCTACACACAAAAAGTATTCATCATG
>PXEK01000307.1 GCA_003564735.1 Cryomorphaceae bacterium | reverse complement strand
TGACCAAAAAAATACACTAAAATTTACAACGGTTTTTCCGCGAGCAGTGCTTTTACTTTTTTGGGGAGGTCGCCGGTGAGGTTGCGCGATAAAATTCGGCCATCGGCGGAAATAAGCATGTAGTGAGGCTCATCGGTAATCATGAACTTGCGGTACACTTCGTTGGCATTTTGGTTGAGGTACAACTGTGTGCCGGGGTAGTTTGCACGCTCAATATGCTTTTTCCATTCGGTAAATCCGGTTTTGAGTCCAATGCCCAAAAGCTGTAATGTGGTATCACCCGCTTGCTCGGGAAGTGTTTGGAGTTGTTCAAACTCGTATCGGCATTGTGGACAAAGGGCGGTCCCAAAGTAAAGCAAAAGGGGACTTCCTCTAAATTCATCGGTGGAGCGCACGCTTTCGGTTTCGTCCATACCCGAGAAACCCGAAAAGGAGGTGCCCGGCGATATGGATGCCGCTTGCTCTAACATACCGTTAAAGGTGTTCCTTATTTCGGCGTCGGTAATTACACCGTTGAATGCATTAATGATTTGAGCCCCGGGCATGCTGTCGCTTTCGATGATGATGTTTCGGGCGTATTTTAGGGCAATTGCGCTTTTGGTTTTGATGCCGGGTATGAGGCTGTCAATGGCTTGGGTGAGGTGCTCGGGTCGGTCCGATTCAAGGTGAAATTCGAGTTTGCGACGGGCAAATTTGAGGTATTCGGCATGCTGAATCAATTCGTCGCGATTTAAGGCAAAGCTTTCCAAGGCAGCTTGCAGATGTGAGCTTAATGTATCGCCGTTTTGTTTGAGTTGAGAGGCTCGAGAAAGTATGAGGTTTCCCGTAAAGTAATAGTTGAATTGCTGGCGGTCTTGCATAAAGCTTTTATTGGTTCGCGGGTGGTTGGTGATGAACCGTACCACGAGGGTATCCAATGATTTTCGGCTGCTGTCGATAAACCGCATGAATTGATCATCTGTTTTGAAGTCGCGGTTTTGAAGTTCGTGAGCAATTTGACCGGCTTTTTTGTTTTGATCGCGAATGAGGCGGTTCGGGTGTTTAAGTGCGCCCGAAAATTCCAAGGTATTTTCGGGGTCGTTTACATCAATGTTGATGTTGAGTGTTTTTTCGGGTAAGAGGTAAAGAGGGAAGCTGATGTTTTGATAATCGAAAAGGTACATACCGCTGTCGTAAACTGAGCCGGTTAAAAACAGTCCTTTGGCATCTGTAGTGATGGTATCGACAACCAAAGGGGTTTCGCCGTAAAAAGCGGGCAGTGTTTCGGGTTGTTTTAAGATTACGATGTGGCTGTCTGTACCGCCGTCTATTTTGCCGCCTAAGGTAACGGCGCCGTCAATACCGGTATCTACACATGCGCATAAAAGCAGCGCCGTGTTAATCGATAAGAGTACCTTCAAAAGAGATTTCATACGTGCCTCCTTGTGCATAATTGCCTGTAATTACGAAATTCATTTTGCTGTCCACGGGGTCAATGCGACCGCTTATTTCTGTGGCGCCCGTGAACCTTCCTCTTCCTTCAGATATTTCCAGGAAACTTGGCGCCGCTTGGGGATCACCCAGTGTGGCTCGAAAGCGGTTGCTTTGTTGCATGTCAATTTCAACCTCGTCACGCGTGAGCACTCTCACCGTGGCAAATGCCGATTCGCCAAAGTTTTGGCCGGGAGCTTCTGTGTATGTGCCGGTGTACGTGCCTTCATAGTCGCCGTCTAAACCTTCACTGTAATCAAGTTCGGGATTGGACCTTCTCAGGTTGTCGTCGTCAGAGCCGCACCCCGAAAGGAGGAACAGGCTCAAAATAAAGAGTAACAGTTTACTTCTCATCATCAATGGGTTTTAATCTCAGTTCGTTCCACTGCTCGTGGGCAATGGTGGCGGGGGAGTCGATCATCAAATCTCGACCGGCGTTGTTTTTTGGAAACGCGATAAAATCTCGTATGCTGTCTTTACCCGCCGTAAGTGCGGCTAAACGGTCAAATCCAAAGGCAATGCCGCCGTGCGGAGGAGCTCCGTATTTAAAGGCGTCCATCAAAAAGCCGAATTGCTTTTGGGCTTCGTCATCGGTAAAGTTTAAAGCTTCAAAAACCGTTTTTTGGGTGTCGCGATCATGAATTCTGATGGAACCTCCACCAATTTCAACGCCGTTGATTACCATATCGTATGCGTTGGCGAGTGCTTTTTCGGGTTCTGACCGTAAAAGAGATTCATGTCCGGCTACCGGAGAGGTGAACGGGTGGTGCATGGCGTGTAGTTGCCCGGTTTCGTCATCGCGTTCAAACATGGGGAAATCCACCACCCACAAAGGGGCAAAATCATCGGGTTTGCGCAGGTTGAGACGATTGCCCATCTCGAGTCGCAGTTCGCCAAGTGCTTTTTGCATGGGCTTTTTATCGCCGCTTAAAATCAATACTAAGTCGCCGGGTTGGGCGTTGGTTTTGGCCAATCGTTCGCGCAAATCGTCTTGACCGTAAAATTTGTCTATGGCCGATTTTATGCTGCCGTCTTCATTGTATTTCACCCAAACCATCCCCTTGGCGCCAATTTGCGGTCTTTTTACAAAATCGGTAAGTTTATCTAAATCTTTTCGGGAATAGCCGGCACAGCCCGAGGCGTTGATGCCCGCAATGTAGGGCGCGTTGTCAAAAACCTTAAAATCGGCACCTTTCATTTCAGAGGTGAGATCGTGAATGGGCATGTTAAAACGCAGGTCGGGCTTATCGCTGCCGTATTTTTCCATGGCCTCGGCGTAAGGCATTCGCTTAAACTCGGGCAGTTCTACCTCAATGGTTGAAGAAAGCAGGTGGCGCGCGAGTTTTTCAAATGTTTGCAACACATCTTCTCTTTCAACAAAAGACATTTCACAGTCTATTTGGGTGAACTCGGGTTGTCGATCTGCGCGCAAGTCCTCATCTCTAAAGCAGCGCACAATTTGAAAATATTTATCGTAGCCGCTCACCATGAGCAGTTGTTTGAATATTTGCGGCGATTGAGGCAGTGCGTAAAATTGATTTTCGTGCATACGTGACGGAACCACAAAATCACGAGCCCCCTCGGGAGTAGATTTGATGAGGTAAGGTGTTTCAATTTCAAGAAAGCCTTGTTCATCTAAAAATTTACGTGTTTCCAGGGCCAATTTATGGCGCAGCGCCAGGCTGCGTTGCAGCGGGTCGCGGCGCAAATCCAAATAGCGGTACTTCATACGCAGTTCTTCTCCGCCGTCGGTATCGTTTTCGATGGTAAAAGGAGGCGTTTCGGAGGCGCTTAAAATTTCGAGTGATTCGGCCTTAATTTCGATATCGCCCGTGGGCAGGTCTTTGTTTTTGCTGCTGCGTTCCATCACCTCGCCACTCACTTGAATCACAAATTCCCTGCCTGTTTTGCGGGCTTTTTCGCATAGCTCGGCATTTACCTCCATATTGAACGCAATTTGCGTTACGCCGTAGCGGTCGCGCAGGTCAATAAACGTCATACCGCCCAAGTTGCGCGAGCGTTTAACCCACCCGGCTAAAGTTACTTTTTCCCCTGTGTTTCGGCTTCTTAACTCGCCGCAGTTGTTGGTTCTGAACATGATATTTTACTCCCTTTTTTCAAAGCGCGAAGGTAGTTTTTTTCACGTTAACCCGCAGGAGCATACGGGGGTTATTGTGTTTTTTGGTCAGAACCGACCCCGGCCGGTTATTACCGGCGGTCGCGTTTGTGGTGGTCACCGGCCGGTGATACCTTTAGGGGGTCGGCTGTGATTTCTTTGAAAAGTGACCGATTGGCGTGGATGTCGATAGCGGCATAAACCGCTGTGCGAAAAGAGTTTTCATTAGCGATGCCTTTGCCCGCAATATCGAAGGCCGTACCGTGATCGGGTGAGGTACGCACTACGGGCAAGCCCGCCGTAAAATTCACCCCACCGCCAAATGAAAGGGCTTTAAATGGTGCTAAACCTTGATCGTGATACATGGCTAAAATACCGTCGTATTTGTGATGGGCGCCCGAGCCGAAAAAGCCGTCGGCGGGGAACGGACCAAAAGCGTAAATATCCTGCTTTTTTGCCTCCTCAATAGCGGGTGAAATCACCTCGTTTTCCTCATTCCCCAATACTCCGTTTTCACCGGCGTGCGGATTGAGTCCCAAAACGGCGATTTTGGGCTTGGTGCATGCAAAGTCTTTGAGTAAACTGTTGTTCATCTTACTTATTTTGTTCAAAATAAGCTCAGTAGTTAATGCGCCCGATACTTCTTTAAGCGGAATATGGCCTGTGACAACACCCACGCGCAAGGTATCGCGCATGAGAATCATGAGCGGATTATCTTCATTGGCAAAAGATGCCAAATACTCCGTGTGGCCGGGGAAGGCGAATCCTGCGGCTTTGATATTTTCTTTGTGAATGGGTGCGGTCACCAGCACGTCAATATGCGTTGCGGCTAAATCTTGTACGGCTTTTTCCAGCGCTTTAAAAGCGGCCTTTCCGCTATCGGCGGTTGGTTTCCCGGGGGAAATGGCATCATCGCCGCCGCCGGTATTGACCAAGTTTATTTTTTTGCGATTTAACTTTTGTGCATCGTTGTTGCGGTGGTAGTGGAAGTCTTTATACTTGAGCCGGTTTTTGTAAAACTCCACCGCTTTTTCGGGTGCATAAATCACGGGCACACACATGTCAAGCATTCTCGAATCAGAGAATGTTTTTAGTATAAGTTCAATACCGATTCCGCTGAGGTCGCCACAGCTGATTCCAATGTTAATTCGCTTTTTTTTCGCCATGCCGCAAAAGTAATGAAACTCATTTACAGGAAACCGAATTGAAGGGGTTTAGTGCCGGGGAGGGGTTTGTTTTGTGCAGTAGTTGAGTGAAACGTACCTAAAAGATTGCAAACGTTTAATTGTCCCTTGTAATTTTATCTTTGCCAAAATGAAATCCATGGCAAAGAAGAAAAATATTTTGGTAGCAGACGGAGGCTCGGGTAAAGTGGATTGGCTTTTTTGGTCAAATCCCGATACTCCGCCGGGGCGCTATCAATCTGTCGGACTCAACCCTCTGGTGCTTACTGCCGAGCAAATGGCGGTTGAAATGCGAAAATCACTGCCGTTGCAACATATTGAGCACATTTATTTTTACGGTGCAAGTTGCAGCACGCCTCGTCGCAACGCGATTGTGGAACAAGCGTTTGAAATGGTTTTTCCGAATGTTTCGGTTACGGTAAATCACGATCTCACGGCAGCGGGTCGGGCATTGTGGAAAAATGAAAGCGGTATTGCCGCTATTTTGGGTACGGGTTCCAATTGTGGGTTATATAACGGAAAACACATCACGCGGCAAATGAATTCGTTGGGGTACATTATCGGTGATGAAGGTAGCGGCGCCGATATTGCCAAGCATCTGCTTAGGGGATATTTTTACGGTGAGTTTTCGTCGGCTCTGACCAAAAAAATAAAAAATCGAATGCCGGCTGATGTGATTGACAGGGTTTATAATGCCGACAGACCCAATCACGAGTTGGCTTCTCTCACTAAAATAGCCGGCGAATTAAAACACGAACCCGAAATTCAAGCGGCGGTGAAACAAAGTTTGGGTAACTTTGTAAAGCTGCATTTAAAGCCCCCGGCATCGGAGGAGGAAAAGGTGGGTTTTGTGGGATCTGTGGCGCATTTTTTTGAAAATGAGTTAAGGGAGGTGTTGCGCAATGAGGGCTTTAACGAAGTTGTGATTATTCGCAGGCCGGTTGATGAATTACTGAAATACCATATTGATTATGAGTGAAATAAAAAACATTGGAATTTTTACTTCGGGGGGTGATGCCCCGGGAATGAACGCTTGTATTCGCGCGGCGGTGCGCACGGCACATCAGTGCAAAATTGAGGTAACCGGAATTTATGAGGGTTATGACGGGTTAATCAACGCCAAGTTTAATAAGTTGAGTCCGATAGACGTTAGCGGTATCATTCACACCGGCGGGACTATTTTAAAGTCATCAAGATCAGAGGCTTTTATGACTCCTGAAGGACGCAAAAAAGCCTATGAAAATATGAAGGCTCAAGGTATTGATGCGCTTATTGCCATTGGCGGCGACGGTACTTTTAAGGGGGCTGAAGTTTTTAATCAGGAGTTTGATGTTCCTATCGTGGGGTGTCCCGGTACAATCGACAATAATTTATTCGGAACCGATTACACCATCGGGTTTGATACGGCGTGTAACACGGCCGTTGAGGCGATTGACAAAATACGAGACACGGCAACATCGCACAATCGTATGTTTTTGGTGGAGGTAATGGGCAAAGATGCGGGGTACATTGCCCTGCACGCTTGTGTGGCGGGTGGTGGAGAGGCGGTTTTACTCCCCGAGCAATTGGATGATTTACCCCGATTAATGCGGTTTTTAAAAGAAAAATCGAGAGGTAAAATTTTTGCCAACATCATTGTGGTAGCTGAAGGGGATGAAACGGGCGGGGCAACTGAAGTAGAAAAGCTAATCAACATGGGTTACCCCGAATATGAAACTAAGGTAACGGTTTTGGGACATTTGCAGCGCGGTGGTTCACCCACGTGTAAGGACAGACTTCTATCGGGAAAGTTGGGAATGTTTGCCGTTGATGCTCTATTGCAAGGAAAGTTTAATGTGATGGTGGGGGAGGTGCATCAAAAGGTGAAGTTTACGCCGTTTCATGAGGCAGGGAATAAGGAAAAGCCGTTGGATCCTGATTTGGTGAGAATGAGTGAAACGCTGGTGATTTGATGGGGGGCGGCTGCTTCGCAGTGAGTCAGGGATTGGAAAATAGAGATTGGAAATTGGAGAATGGGAAATGGAAAATGGAGAATGGGGAATGGGGAATGGTGTCTCCTCATGAAATAGCTTGACGTGTTTAACCCCTAAACCCTAAAGTTTGTTGAAAACATTTCCTGTTCATATTTATTGGGGC
>PXEK01000350.1 GCA_003564735.1 Cryomorphaceae bacterium | reverse complement strand
CGGGACTTACACGGTGACGGTGGTTGACTCGAACGGTTGTACGGATAGCGTTGAGGTAATTATTACCGAACCGGCGACACTCAGCGCCTCTCAAACTGTAAACCAAAACGTAAGCTGCAACAGCGGAAGCGATGGCGCGGCAACCGTATCGTCAACGGGAGGAACAGCGCCTTACACTATCAACTGGCCGGGCGGCATCGGTACGGGAGCGAATCAAGTCAGTTTGCCGGCCGGTAACTACATCGTAACCGTATCAGATGATAACAATTGCCAAGATACTGTTCACATTAACATCGGTGAGCCCGATTCGTTGTTGGCCACGGTAGTTTCGGTTAAAAATGTGAGTTGTACGGGTATTGATGATGGTGAAGCGGTGCTGGCCGCTACTGGGGGCGTTGGCGGATACGTGTTTTTGTGGCCCGATTCTTCAACCGGCGTGTCCCGAGGAGGTTTACCGGCGGGGAACTATACCGTAACGGTTTCGGATGTAAACGGCTGTTCAGATTCGGTTCAATTCTCAATTATCGAAACAGTCCCCTTGGTTCTGACCATGAATAAGAATGCTGATGTCAGGTGTTTTGGCCAATCAAACGGCTCCGTAACGGGAATTGTATCGGGAGGTTGGACACCTTACACTTATCAATGGAATAACGGAATGAATACGCCGTCTATTACAGGCTTGGACAGTGGTTTATATACTCTTACGGTTACCGACTCTGCGGGTTGTTCAGTAGTGGGCTCAGAGATTATTGAATCTCCCGCTAATCCGTTATCTGTGACTTTTGATGTTTTAAGCGGCATTAGTTGTAACGGCGCAAGTGATGGGGAATTAGAGGCACTTGCTACGGGCGGCACACCTCCTTACAGCTATACTTGGAACAATAATAATACGGGAGCCCTGCAAACCGGCCTTTCTCGAGGGGTGTATTTTGTGACGGTTCAGGATGCGAACAACTGCGAATTTATTAATGCGGTGAATTTAAATGAGCCGGGTGCGTTGCAAGTACAAATCACAAATGTTCAAGATGAAAATTGCGCAGGAAGTGCTGACGGAGCGGCCTTGGCGGGGGGTATGGGCGGAGTATCACCCTATTCTTTTGTATGGTCTTCAGGAGATTCAACCGCTCAAGCTAACGAATTGGCTGCCGGTACGTATCAGGTTACCGTAAGTGATTCCAACGGTTGTTCGTCTGTCAACTCAGTCGTGATAGGCGGGTTTGATACCTTGAATTTAAGTTTTAGTCAGATCCAAAATGTGTCATGCGCGGGAGGAAGTTCCGGAGAGTTGGGCGTGAGCGTCACAGGCGGAAGGGCTCCTTACTCATTTATTTGGAGCAACGGGACGGCCAATAATACGGTTACAAATCTTAGTGCCGGATTGTACGGAGTTACCGTCGTTGATGCCAACGGATGCACCGATTCACTATTTGCCCTAATTACACAACCTGATGTGTTGCAAGCTCAGGTTGTTACCTCACATATTACTTGTAGAGGGGCGGCAGATGGGGTTTTGGCGGCAAATGCTACGGGCGGTAACGGCGGTTACTCATTCCAATGGAGTAACGGACTAACAGGAGATTCCATTACGGGGTTATCGGCAGGTACTTATTTGGTTACGGTAAGCGACTCCGCAGGATGTAATACTATTTTGTCGGGAATAATTAATGAGCCGGCAGAATTAACGAACCGTTTTACCAATATAAAAGGCGTGCTTTGTGCCGGCGAAATGAACGGAAGTGCTCAGGCAGCCGGTGTTGGCGGCACTTCTCCTTATTCCTACATTTGGAGTAGCGGAGAGGTAGGAAATCGCGCTGATAGTTTGTCCGCAGGTGTGAATTTTGTGACGGTTACAGACTTCTCGGGATGTACTTTTGTGGATAGTGTTCAGGTTCGTGAGCCTCAACCGCTGACTTCGTTTATCGACGGTATAAAGCCTGTGACTTGCTTCGGGTACAGAAACGGTGAAGCCGAGGTGGAGCCGGTGGGCGGAACCGCACCATACTCTTACGAGTGGAGTACGGGGTCGAGAAGCAAAATCGTGCCCAATTTAGTTTCCGGACTTAATTACGTTACCATTACCGATGCCAACGGATGCAGTATTCAAGATAGTGTTGATATGATCACGCCGCAACAACTCGACACTTCAGTTACCCAAAACTTACCGGAGCTAATTGTCAATTTGCGACATGCGATGTACACATGGATTGATTGTGAAACCAATGAAATTATTCCCAACTCAACGGGCAGGAGATTTACGCCGCCAAAAGACGGCTTTTATCGTGCGGTTATTTTTGCTCGCGGCTGCGCCGATACTACTCAATGTTTTGAGGTACTGGGCACGAGTAGCGCCGATTTAACGAATGATGACTTCACTTTTGAGGTGTATCCCAATCCCAATTTTGGACAGTTTAGCGTAAGGCTTACCGGTACGAGTTTAAATCCGGTTATGCTCGAGGTATTGGATATGCAAGGTAGGTATTTGTTCAATAGAAATGTGGGTCGCTTAAGTGGTGAATGGGTTGAGGGTATAAATATCAATTTATCGGCCGGGGTGTACTTTGTGAAAATACTGCGCGATGGGGAAATGACGGTCAAGAGGATTGTGGTGCAGTAGAGTTGAATTGTTGGAATCGAGGGCTTTGCCCGAGCTCTCCGACCTGAGGGAGGTAATCGTTGAACTGTTACATCCGTCTGCGTAAATCGTCTGCTCATTCCGTCTGTGAAAGTGTTCTGCTCATTTAGTTTTTGGATGCCGACTGCAAGGGTGTGGAACAGAGGTGATATTTGGTTTATACAGCTATCTGCATTCCGCTATAGGTTGCTCTTCGAGATATATCGTAAAAAACAAAAACTCCGCGAGAACAGCCGTTCAGCGGAGTTTATTTTACGAGTTCGTTACATGCGTTTATTGCATTCTTTTGGCCTCTATACTCAAAGTAGCGTGGGGCACAACCTTCAGGCGTTCTTTTGAAATCAGCTTTCCCGTTTTGCGGCAAATACCGTACGTTTTATTTTCTATGCGCAATAATGCAGCACGTAAATGATTGATGAATTTTTCTTGTCGAGCGGCCAATTGTGAGGTCTCCTCTTTTGATAAAGTCTCACTGCCATCTTCCATAATTTTGAAAGTGGGCGAGGTATCGTCCGTGCCGTTGTTTTCGTCAGATGTGCTTGACTTTAATAATTCTAAGTCGTTTTCGGCATCAACAATTTTTTTCTCGATAATTTCTTTAAACTCCGCTAACTCCTCATCTGTGTAGCGTTTTTTTTCTTCCGTTGTTGACATAGCATAAAATGTTTTGTTCTTATTAATTTATTAATTCTTGCTAATGGCCATATAGGTGGTAAGACCTTCATCAAGCTCAATTTCAATTTTAGAATTTTGCTCGATGTGATGAACCGTTTCCAGTTTATCGGCAAGAGTTTCCGCGCAAATATAATCTAAATTTTCATCTATGGCCTTTTTCAACTTTTCTCTTGTTTCCAAGGTGATTGAAATTCTATCGGTAACCTCCAAACCGCTGTCTTTTCGCAGGTTCTGAATACGATTTACCAATTCTCGCGCCAGCCCTTCGCGGTAAAGTTGCTCATCGGGTTCCACATCCAGAGCTACGGTAATATCGCCTTCGCTTTCCACCAACATACCCGGAATATCATCGGTCGTGATGAGCACATCATCTTGCGTAATCACGGCTTCCTCGCCGTTTACATCCACCTTAATATCCTCCCCGCTTTCCAGTTTGGTAATTTCCTCTTGTCCGAATTGATTCACCGCCGCCGCAATGCCTTTCATCAACTTACCGTACTTGGGCCCCAGCGCTTTAAAATCAGGTTTAATACGCTTTACAAAAACACCCTTGGTATCATCCACAGCCTCAACTTCCTTGATATTCACCTCGGTTTTGATAAGCTCAGATACTTCTTTGAGTTGTTTTTCGAATTTTTCGGTCAGAACCGGAACCATCACTTTGCGCAAGGGCATGCGGACTTTAATACCTTCTTTTTTTCTCAGAGCCAACACCATTGAGCAGATGCGTCTGGCGATGTTCATGCGCTCTTCAAGGTCGGTATCGATCAGGTTTTCTTCCACCTCGGGCCAAAGCGCCAAGTGAACCGATTCGTATGACTCGCGTTTGCAAATGTCGTTGAGGTCTTTGTACAATTGCTCACTGTAGAACGGAGAAACGGGAGCTTCCATTTTAGCAATGGTAATCAAGCATTCGTAAAGCGTTTGGTACGCCGCAATTTTGTCTGTACCGTAATCGCCGCGCCAAAAACGTTTGCGACTCAAACGTACGTGCCAGTTGGAGAGCATATCCACCACAAACTCGCCTATCAATCTGCCCGCTTTCGTGGGTTCGTAATCGGCATACGCGGCATCTACCTGTTTGTTGAGGGTGTTGAGCTTGGAAATGATCCATCGGTCGATTTCAGGACGCTCAGCCACCGGAATGCGCTCCTCACTGTATGTAAATCCGTCCACATTGGCATACAGCGCAAAGAACGAGTAAGTGTTGTGTAGGGCTCTGAAAAACTTGCGCTTCACCTCATTCACCCCTTCCAAATCAAACTTGAGGTTATCCCACGGTTGAGCGTTGGTAATCATGTAACGGCGAATGGCATCGGTACTGTAGTTTTCCATGGCCTTAAACGGTTCAACGGCGTTACCCAATCTTTTCGACATTTTTTGCCCGTTTTTATCCAACACCAAGCCGTTAGATACCACATTTTTGTAGGCTACCGAATCAAAAATCATTGAGCTGATGGCGTGCAGCGTAAAAAACCATCCTCGGGTTTGATCCACACCCTCGGCAATGAAATCGGCGGGATAAAAGCCTTTGCGGTCAATTTCCTCTTTGTTTTCAAAAGGGTAGTGCTGTTGTGCGTAGGGCATGGAGCCCGAGTCAAACCAAACGTCAATCAAATCGTTTTCGCGGTGCATGGGTTTTCCGCTGTCGCTCACCAAAACAATATCATCAACGTAAGGTCGGTGTAAATCAACTTTACCGTAGTTGTCTTCAGTCATATTGCCCGGCTCAAAATCGGCAATGGGATTTTTGTCCATCACCCCGGCTTTAACCGCTTTTTCAATTTCGTTTTTCAGCTCCTCAACCGAGCCGATGCACTTGACTTCATCGCCCTCTTCGGTGGTCCACACGGGGAGGGGAATACCCCAATAGCGTGAGCGCGAGAGGTTCCAGTCGTTGAGGTTTTCCAACCAATTCCCGAATCGACCTTCACCCGTTGCGGCGGGTTTCCAGTTGATGGTTTTGTTGAGTTCAATCATACGGTCTTTCATCGCCGTAGATTTGATGAACCACGACTCTAACGGATAGTACAAAATGGGCTTATCGGTACGCCAGCAATGCGGGTAGCTGTGTTCATAACGCTGAACATCAAATGCCAAGCCCTCCATTTTGAGTTTTATGCCTATGCGCTCATCCACACTCAAATATTTGTTGATGTTTTTAATGACATCTCCAAGTGTGTCTTGTTGGTGTTTTAGTGCTTCTTGTTTTTCTTCCTCGGTGAGGTACTCTTCTTTTACGTATTCTCCGCTCAAACCGAATACCTCGTCTTTTACTTGATCGACAAACTTTCCCTGTTTGTTTACAAGCGGAACTAAATTCCCGTTTTCATCTTCGATGAGCATGGCGGGAACTCCGGCGGCTTTTGCCACGCGAGCATCGTCGTCACCAAAAGTAGGGGCGGTGTGTACAATACCGGTACCGTCTTCAGTAGTCACAAAATCGCCGGGAATTACGCGAAACGCTTTTTCGGGATTCTCGGCGGGTTTGGCGTAGGGCAGTAACTGATCGTAGGTGGTTCCTACAAGGTCTGAACCTTTAAAACTATCCACAACAAAATACGGCTTCTTTTTTTGGCCGGAGCCGGCACCCACTTCATCCGCCGATGTTACTTCGTTGTATTTCTTGCCCAATTGCTTTGGCATCAAGTCCTTTGCTATTACGACGTTGGTGACTTCATCGGTATAGGCGTTTCGGGTTCTGACCAAAACATAATCAATTTTTTCGCCTACGGTAAGCGCTGTGTTTGAAGGTAAAGTCCACGGGGTTGTGGTCCATGCGAGCAGGAATAAATTCCCCTCATCAAATGCTTTTTGCAGTGAGGTGATTTTGGGGAGGTTGCCGTTTACTTTGAATTGTGCCGTTGCGCTGGTATCTTTTACATCGCGGTAGCAGCCGGGCATGTTGAGTTCGTGCGAGCTCAGGCCCGTGCCGGCTTTGGGCGAAAAGGGTTGTATGGTGTAGCCTTTGTAAAGCAAGTCTTTTTTGTGGAATTGGCTGAGAAGCCACCACACAGTTTCGATGTATTTTGTGGTGTAGGTTACGTAGGGGTCGTCCATATCCACCCAGTACGCCATTTTTTGGGTGAGTTCTTTCCAAGTATCGGTGTAGCGCATCACGGCTTCGCGACAGGCTTTGTTGTACTCTTCAATGGAGATTTTTTTCCCGATATCTTCTTTGGTGATGCCCAGTTCTTTTTCCACGCCGAGTTCAACGGGTAGTCCGTGCGTATCCCAGCCGGCTTTGCGTTTTACGTGCTTGCCCTTCATGGTTTGGTAACGGCAAAAGAGGTCTTTGATGGTACGTGCCATTACGTGGTGAATGCCGGGTTTGCCGTTGGCTGAGGGCGGACCCTCGTAAAATACAAAAGGTTTGTTGCCTTCGCGTTGAGAAATGGATTTTTGAAAGATTTGGTTTTTCTCCCAAAATTCGGATACATTCTCTGCCACGCGGGTAAGGTCTAATGCTTTGTATTCGTTGTATTTCGCCATTTTATACTGCCTGTTTTGAAAATAGGCGCAAAGGTAGGGAAATGTTGGTTTGTTGGGGATGTTTGATTGTTGGAATCGTTTGATTGTTGAATTGTTGGAAACGTTGAATTG
>PXEK01000342.1 GCA_003564735.1 Cryomorphaceae bacterium | reverse complement strand
TATCGGTGATACTCTCAACCGACTCAATAACTATACCGTCATCATTAATTAAGGCCGGAGAGAAAATAGGTGTAGCCTCATTAAATAATGAGTCGGTTAGTTGCATTTCAGCATCCAAGAAATACAATTGAACTACCGTACCCAAGGGAAACCCATTATTTACGGCTAACCGCAAACTAAAAGAATCTATTCGTTCGAAATCATCACCAAAATTAAAATTGAGCGTATCGGCCAACACAAAACTGTGAGCCAGTCCCTCAAGGGGTAAAACAACTTCTGTTTGCAGTGAAAGTTCACTAAAGTTGGTCACAAAATTGGGCAGGTTAACCGGTGAAGTAGAACTGCCGGGGTTCGATACAGACTCCACCTTATAGTTGATAGTTTGCGGTGCGGGTTGAATTATATCGCCAATATTGCTGTTATCGCTATTAATTTCCAATACGGTTTGTTTGGTGTTCCCTTCATTTCCCAAGGAAGGAGATCTTATTCCGAAAGGATTGGGAAAATTGGCAAGTAAAAGGTCTTGCGTAATACCGGTGCGCAGGTTCGTTGATGCGAATTTTTCAATTTCAATATCTACGGGAACACCAAAGCTGTTATTGATTTTTAATACAACACTTGGATTTGTCAGCCGAAAAAAACCGCCCTCACTATTTTTGAAAATATCCAACTCGACCTTACCTGCCTCATTGAGAAATTCAATTTGACCGATATCGCCGTACAACTTTAAAAATTTAAGTTTACTAAAAGTTGATTTGATGTTGAGTAAATCGGTTACATTCACATTTTGCCCTTCGTAATCTGCATGAAAGGTGTATTCAATACCAAATTGATTGTACCCTTGTGAACCGCTCGCCAAATCTACACGGTAGTTTCTTAAGTCAATTTGTTCATTTACGGTGTTTTGTCCACTCGCAAAGTTCAAAGGCACGCTGCGAATTAAAGGTTGTCCGTTGCGCATAAATTCGGGCATTTCAATTTCTAATGTTCCCGATACGTCAATATCTGAGGTGATTTCAATATCAATGATTCCGTCTTCAAAGGTGATGGATTCTAACTTCATGTGGGTTTCACTGCTAAAATCGGCCTGTTGGTCATTGTTTAAGGTAAAACTGCCGTTTTGCACCAGTTGATCAATTTGTACTTGCGTAAAACTTATGGATTGTTCAACGTCAAACTCGGGCAATGCTAGTAAATCATTGGCATCAATGGAAATAAGCTCATCGTTGTAAACCAATGCCACTTGCCGTGTATTTTCATCAACCACAATAATTTCGGTATCGGTTTCGTCAAGTATATCCCGAATGGTGAGGTTGGAATACACCAGCGGAACGGCAATCTCGGGCGACCAATTATCTAATTTTACGTTTTGTAAATCGTCACCAATACAGCCTGCCAACAATAAAAGTGTGAGAATACTTAATGCACATCGGTTTTTCATTTTTATTGTTTTAAACAGTTGAAAATTTAGTCATTGTTTAGGAATGGAAATTTTTTGGTTTTTCTGCTTGATTTTCAGTGGTTTTTCATTGGGTAGGGGGCGGCTCTGACCAAAAGACGAAAAAATATTATAAGTTTGTGCTTTCTAAATTAAACTAACACAATATTATGAAGAAACTGATTTTTATGTTTTTAGCTGCCTGCGCCTTGTCATTTACGGCTTGCAGCAGTGATGATGACGACAACGGAGATGATAACAACAACGGCGGAAACGGCGGCGGTTCAAATACCACGGCCACATTTGATTACGAGGTTACCGGTGACGATCAAGCAAGCCGCAACGGCGCCGCTTATTTTGAGGAGGACGGAGATGAAATCAATGTTATTTTAACTTCATCCACTGATGGGTTTTCTAATGTTTCGTTTAACTTCAAAAACCCTATTGACGAAAAAACCTACAGTGAGGTAACTGATGTGGTTTTTGATGGTTTGGGAGATGATGAAGTGGCGGTAAACTATTCTAATGGCAGCGAAGTATTCGGAGGCACTTCAGGATCGGTAGAAATTACTGAGGTGAGTGCGACTCATATTCACGGCAGTTTTGATGTGGACGTGAAATATGAGCCTTTTGATGGCGGCGATACGCTAACGGCTAACATTCAGGGTACTTTTATCGCAGATGAAGATTAATATTTTTGGTCAGAACCAAAATCAAAAGCCCGAGTTCACCGCTCGGGCTTTTTTAATGCTAATGAGGGTTTGTCTATAAAGTCCTATAAATGTGTTGTGTATGCCCTGATCTTTAGGTCTTGAGGGTTCATTAAAAATGTCATGCCCCGAGCCTTTGCGGGTGATTTACAAAAGTAGACGTCGCTTTTTTGAATTTCAAACCCTGTTTTACCACCAACTTCGCAGGGGTTACCGCAACAAAGTTGGTGGAGCCTTGCTTTCGACTTTATAAGACAGCCTTTAATGAATTACGTTCATTTTTTTCGAGAAAGTATGGGTTGGAGTAGTGAGTGTATAAATGTAAACGCCGGCGGGTAAATTCAGCGTATTTATAGTGACTTCGTGTTTTCCTTTGGTCGCGTATTTATTAACCGGGGTTTTTACTTTTTGCCCCATCATGTTGTAAATTTCAAGGTTTACTTGCGCGTCGTTCGATAGGTAGTAAATAATTGTAGTGTAATCGGTTACGGGGTTTGGGTAGTTTTGTTTTAATTCCGGTTTTTGCTCCGGTACAGCCGATGGAGGTTGCGTATTGGAAATAACAGGTGTATCGTATTTTGTGATTAACAGGTTGTCAATGTTAAAACGGCGACCGTCATCTCCGCCTATTGATCGAATTCTGATTCGAAAATTACCGGCTTCATTAATCTCGGTTTTATACAGGGTCATGTCATCCACGCTGTCTGTTTCAATTATACTTCCCGTTTCAATCCAATTTTCGCCCTCATTCAAACTGTATTCAACCGCCAGTTGAACAGCGTTTGGAGTGCGGTCATTACTAAAGTTAGACCTGGCAAATAAAAAGCTTAATTCACCTAAGCCGCCGGTGAGGTCTTCCTGCATTTCCAATAATGCCGGTGAGGCTTGATGTCTGCCGCGTGCAGATCTTGAGTCAATTTTCATGTCGTTGGCCGAGGTGCCTATGAGGAAGTTGTCGAGTTTCCAAGAAATGTTTTTAATCATAATAAAATCATCGGCATATCCGGATTTAAAAACATCTTCAAAATCGATAAAATAATCAGAGTTCTCGCCGGTGGAATCGGGGTAAACAAAATTTTCAAAAAAGGCGCGGCGAACAAGTGTGGTATCTAAAATAAAAGGATTCACCTTGCCGTCTTGTACTGCGGCTTTTAGATTGTTTCGCTGTGATTCAAGAAGGTCAACGGGATCGTTTTGATGAAATTCTTTGAGATCTTCATATTGTTGGCGACAAAAACCGGGGTCAGCATTCAACGCTGCGTTGTTGTAAACCGCAAAAAAGTAGAATACGGCGCGGGCTATATCGCCTTTAACGGCATCACGCGGCTCAAACTTAGAGCTGCCCATTGCTTTGCTGTATTGCGCTTGATTTGCATTCGGGTTTGCAGATGTGCCGCCGTTATGATTCCACCAATTGGTTGCATCTTCGGGTTTGACAAATCCAAAAGGGGAATTTCCTCTTGAGCTGTTAACATCTGCTCTCACAGGTACTAAATGATGTAAGTCGCTGTTGGCATTTCCCGAACTTGCCCCTTTAGATTGGGGGTAAATATGTTCGGTATTCCAATTGGGGATATGCGCGTTTGCTATGGTTCGGGGGGTTGGATGTGCAAAAGGTATGGCAATTGTATCGCCCGTATAATTGCAAATATTTATTCCGTTTTGATTATAGATTTCAGAAAACATGAGGTCTCTGGCGTCGTTGTAATTTAATACAGATGCCGGCCTGTAAGTGTTTGCTAAACTGCCAAGTAACACGTTTCCCGTCAAGCCTTCAAAAATGGTTTCTTGAGGGATGATTTGTGCCCGGGTGAAACCGGGAATTGTAAGCGACAGTGCCGTAAAGAGGATTTTTACTTTGTTCATTTGTTGTCTTTTTTATTGGATTGTTGTAAGCACAATCCGCTGTTGACGTAGTAAGGGCTGTTTTATATTTTTCCGCCGGTGAATTTTATTAATTGGAATGGGGCTGAGTCTGTTTAGCGACAAATCAATGCCGGTCTATAAAGCTTTAATATTTTGTTTTAAAGGTGTTGAAAGTGTAGTGTAAGGCATCCGGGTATAAACCTGATGTTTATCAAAACACCAAGTATTAAAACAGTTAAAAAAATTAATAACAGAATAGCGAGTAGAAGTGTAGTTTGAGGGAATTATTTTATTCTCTCCGGTATGATACATTTGAAAAGTTTGCGATGCAAAGATAGTATTTTATGTGTTGCTTGAAGCGGCTTAACACAAACATAATACGATTTAACGCAGGGTTATTTTTATCCGCTTTCTTTGTGTAAATAAAAGCTGTATTATTTTATTTCGAGAATGAAACAGGCTAAAAAATTTAACTTATTTAGCAATATTATCGGCCATGCCTTTGAAAATCAGCCGGTGGAAAGGTGTAACGGCATACCAGTAGGATCTGCCTAAAAGTCCTTTGGGTCGGAATGTAGCGGTTTGTATGAGGTAGTTCTCTTGGTTTTGAGACTCGATTACAAACTCTAACCAAGCTTCACCCGGGAGTTTCATTTCGGCGTAAAGCAATAAACGGCCTCGTTCGTAATCGGCGTCAATTACGCGCCAAAAATCCAAAGCGTCGCCTGAGCTTAATTTATCGGGATGTGTTCTGCCGCGTCGCAATCCTACACCGCCCGAGACTTTGTCTAATAAACCTCTGATTTGCCACAAAAAATTACCGTAGTACCAGCCGTTTTTACCGCCGATACTCCAAATTCTGTTTTTTACGGTATCTGCCGGGGATTTTAGTTTGGCGCGCTGTACATCGCGAAAGCAACCGTATTTGGGGACTTCAATACACTCGCTTAAGTTGAAGTTTTCAAGCCCGGTAACGGCTGCATCTTTCCAACTGCTCACGACCATATTTTGCTCAATTTTACTAAAAGCCAATTCAATGTTCTTTTTGTAACTTAACTGTTTTACATCGATAAGGTCTCGAATTCGGTTTTCCTCGCAAACGACTTCCACCTTCATGCTGTCCACTAAATTTACGGCAAGCGAATAGGTTGTTGAGGTGACAAAATACAACCAGTAGCTCGATAGTTTGGGGGTCATTACCGGAAGTGTGAAAATAGCTCGTTTCAATTTTCTTACTTCTGCGTATTGAAGCAGCATTTCTTTGTAAGTAAGTACATCAGGGCCGCCTATTTGGTATGTGTTGCCTATTGCCTCGGGCTTTTCAATTACTCCGGTGAGGTATTGCAAGGCGGTTCTGATTCCGATGGGTTGGCATTTGGTTTCTAACCAGCGCGGTGCTACCATCACGGGGAGTTTTTCAACCAAATCGCGAATAATTTCAAAGGAGGCACTGCCGCTGCCCACAATGATGCCGGCTTGTAACTCGGTGAGCGGTACTCGGCTCTGACCTAAAATATGACCGGTGTTTTGCCTGGATTTTAAGTGTTTTGAAAGTTGTTTTTGGTTGGTGAGTCCGCTCAAGTAAACGATTTGCTTGCAATTTGTAACATCAATAAAACGCACAAAGTTACTTGCGCATAAGGCCTCTTTTTCATCAAAGTTATCACTTCCTGAGCTCATGGAGTGAATCAAATAATAGGCTGCATCAATATCAGGAATTGGGCCGCTATACTCTCTAATAAAATCGTGCTCGATAATTTCAACGTTATTCAAAAATTGCTCGGGACCCGTAAACCGCGCCTTGTCTCGAACCACAGCCACAACATGAAAGTTTTTTCGCAACAGTTGCGGTAAAATTCTCTTTCCAATGTAGCCTGTGGCTCCTGTCAATAGTATGCGCATGTGTATTTAACCGTTTGGGATTGCTTGTTGTTTCCCGACTTTTTGATCCCCGTCGAAATATTCTATTGGTAACTTCTTACTTCAGGCTTAACGTACTCGAAGTTAAGCTCCTCTTTATGAAGCTTGAATCCGTTTTCGGTAGTTTCCCAAAGGGATACGTATTGGAATTCACTGTCATTTCTTTGCGCTTCACCCTCGGGTGTTTGGAATTCTTCTCTAAAATGTGCACCGCACGATTCATTGCGAGTTAAAGCGTCCTCCACTATGAGTAAAGCCAGCTCAAAATAGTCTGCTACTCTGCCGGCTTTTTCCAGCTCGGCATTGATTTCTTGACCTTTTCCCGCTACCAAGAGGTTTTCATAGAAATCGGTTTTTAGATTTTTAATCTCTTCCTTTGCTTTTTTCAATCCGGCTTCATTGCGAACCAAGCCGCAACGGTCAAAAAGTATTTTACCCAGTTTTTTATGATAGGTATCGGGAGTGGTGGTTCCTTTAATATTAAGTAAGCGATTCAGCCGTTGATTTACCTCATTAAGTTCATTATCATATTCCGTTTTACCTTGTGGTTGGCCATGTGCCAAGTAATTCATTAGCGTATGCGGAGCAATGTAGTAACCATCCACACAAGCTTGAAGAAGTGAGTTAGCTCCAAGTCGGTTAGCACCGTGATCGGCAAAATTTGCTTCGCCCAAAACGAACAGACCTTGAACATTGCTCATCAGCTCGTAATCTACCCATAGCCCGCCCATCGAAAAGTGGGCGGAGGGGGCAATCATCATCGGTTCTGAATAAGCGTCTAAACCCGTGATATTTTTATACATTTCAAATAAATTGCCGTATTGTGATTCTATTTCGGTTTTACCCTTTTTTTCAATAGCGGTTTTGAAATCGAGGTACACGGCGTTTTTTAACGGCCCTACCCCTTTGCCGGCATCTATTTGTTTTTTCGCGGCTCGGGATGATATGTCCCTGGGAGCCAAATTACCGTAGGCGGGATACATGCGCTCCAAAAAATAATCGCGCTCATCTTCGGGGAT